>NZ_JADPET010000014.1 GCF_015667935.1 Clostridium sp. 1001270J_160509_D11
AAGAACATATAAGAAGAGCACCTAAACGTGAATCAAAATTGACAAATTCAGATATAAAACTAGCATTAAAAAACGCTAAATAAAAATAATATGAAAAAACATTAATTTAATAGAGAATAATATGATGAATCAATTTAATCGAAATTTATCAATTAAGAATTAGACATAAATTTAAAATTAAAGGAGGAAATAATATGGTTAAGTTAACTATAGATGGAATCCAAGTTGAAGCTGAGAAAGGTACAAGTGTATTACATGCAGCTGAAAGCGTTGGAATTAAAATACCTACGCTTTGCTATATAAAAGATTTATTACCAGATGGTTCTTGTAGAATGTGTATGGTAGAAATAGAAAGCAGGGGTAGAACAAAAATGGAAACTGCTTGTACTGCACAAGTTTCTGAGGGACTTGTTGTAACTACAAACAGTGAAAAAGTAAGAAATGCAAGAAGGAATATTCTTGATATGTTACTTTCAAATCATAAAACTGACTGTTTCTCTTGTCCATCAAATGGAGATTGTAAACTTCAAGAATTATGTTTTGAATATGGAATAGAAAGAACTACTTATAGTGGTGAACAAACTGAATTACCAATAGACGACTCTAATAAATTTTTCACATATAATCCAAACCTTTGTATTTTATGTCATAGATGTGTAAACACTTGTCATAAAGTAGTAGGACGTGGGGCAATCGATACTATGGAAAGAGGATTTGATTCAGCAATCGGAACTCCATTCCATATAGATTGGGCAGATACTAATTGTGAATCATGTGGTAACTGCGTTCAAGCTTGCCCAACAGGCGCTCTTACTATGAAGAGAAGAAAAAATTATCGTAAATATCAAATAGATAAAAAAGTATTAACAACTTGTCCACACTGTGCAACAGGATGTCAATATTATCTATTAGTTAAAGATAATAGAATAGTAGATGTTGAAGGTGCAAATGGTGCATCAAATAAAGGTTTATTATGTGTAAAAGGTCGTTCAGCAAGTTTTGATTTTGTTCACTCAGGAGATAGAATAAAATATCCTTTAATTAAAAATAAAGAAACAGGAGAATTTGAAAGAGCTACTTGGGATGAAGCATTAGACTTAGTAGCAACAAAATTCTTAGATATAAAGAAAAATTATGGAACAGATGCGTTGGCTGGTTTTGCATGTTCTCGTTCAACAAATGAAGATATTTATATGATGCAAAAGCTAGTTCGTTGTGGATTTGGTAACAACAACGTAGACAACTGTGCTCGTGTCTGACATTCTCCATCTGTCGCAGGTCTTGCGATGACACTAGGCTCAGGAGCCATGACTAATACAATAGCAGATACAACAGGAGAATCAGATTTAATTATGTTAGTTGGATCAAATCCAGAAGAAGCACATCCAGTTATAGGTATGCAAATACGTCAAGCTGTTCAAAGAGGATGTAAACTTATAGTAGTTGACCCTCGTGATATAGATTTGGCTAAAAAAGCTGATGTGCATATAAAATTAAAACCTGGAACAAACGTTGCATTTGCTAATGGTATAATGCATGTAATCATAGAAGAAGGACTTCAAGATTCAGATTTTATAAATTCTCGTACTGAAGGTTACGAAGAGCTAAAAGAAATAGTTAAGGATTATACTCCAGAGAGAGTAGCTGAAATATGCAATATAGATCCTGATGATTTAAGAAAAGCAGCAATAATGTATGCTAAAGCTGACAAAGCACCAATTATGTACTGTTTAGGTGTTACAGAACATTCAACTGGTACAGAGGGTGTTATGTCAATGTCAAATATGGCTATGTTAGTTGGAAAATTAGGTAGAAAAGGTTGTGGTGTTAACCCAATACGTGGTCAAAACAACGTACAAGGTGCTTGTGATATGGGTGCTATGCCTACTGATTTCCCTGGATACCAAAAAGTTAATAATCCAGAAGTACTAGCTAAATTTGAAAAAGCATGGGGCGTTAAATTAAATCCAAACCCAGGAATAAAAGCAACAGAAGTATTTCCAGCTGCTATAAAAGGTGATATAAAAGGTTTATATATCTTTGGTGAAGATCCAGTCGTAACTGATGCAGATACAAATCATATTATTAAAGCGTTAGAAAGTTTAGATTTCTTAGTAATGAGCGAATTGTTTATGACTGAAACAGCACAATATGCTGATGTTATATTACCAGGTGTAAGTTATGCTGAAAAAGAGGGAACATTCTCAAATACAGAAAGACGTGTCCAAAGAGTACGTAAAGCTGTACAATTAGAAGGCGAAATGAGATTAGATACAGACATATTTATAGATTTATTAAATAGAATGGGATATCCTCAACCTCATTTAACTTCTGCAGAAATAATGGATGAAGTAGCTTCATTAACTCCAAGTTTTGCTGGTATAAGCCATAAGAGACTTGATGAAGTTGGAAGTTTACAATGGCCATGTCCAAGCAAAGATCATCCAGGAACACCTATACTACATGTAGGTAAATTTGCAAGAGGATTAGGATATTTCTACCCAGCTGAATATGTTCCATCTGCTGAATTGCCAGATGATGAGTACCCATATATTCTTATGACTGGTCGTATATTATATCACTATACTACTAGAGCGATGACTGGTAGAACTCCAGAATTAATGGAAATAGCGGGTAAATCATTTATAGAAATGAATATAAAAGATGCCGATGCTCTAGGAATTAAAGATGGTGACAAAGTAAAAGTAGCATCAAGACGTGGTGAAATACAAACTACAGCTGTCGTTGGAACTAAAGTATCTCCAGGCGAAACTTGGATGCCATTCCACTTCCCAGATGGAAATGCTAACTGGTTAACAAATGCAGCTCTTGATAAATTTGCAAAAGCACCAGAATATAAAGTATGTGCTATAAAAATTGCAAAAGCATAAAGGCTGACTCAGTATAAAGTATGTTATAGATATAAAATAACGTATCCTTAAACATTAGTTTATTACATTAGAAAGTTGATGTAAATAGAAGGCACTCGATTAGAGATTTATATAAATTAAATTATTGCAGAAAGTATCACAGAAGATACTGTGATACTTTCCTAAAGATATAATTTGAGTTTTTATATGAATAAGGGGGAAATAAGATGGTACGTTTAACTATAGATGGAAAAGTCGTAGAAGCTAAAAAGGGAACATCTATTTTACATGCCGCAGAATCTGTTGGCATTAAAATACCTACTTTATGCTATATAGAGGATTTACTACCAGACGGTTCTTGTAGAATGTGTATGGTAGAAATCGAAAACAGAGGAAGAACAAAAATGGAGACTGCTTGTACTGCACAAGTTGGCGAAGGACTTGTTGTAACTACAAACAGTGAAAAAGTAAGAAATGCAAGAAAAAATATTTTAGATATGCTTTTATCTAACCATAAAACAGATTGTTTCTCTTGTAGAGCTAATGGGGATTGTAAATTCCAAGATTTATGTTATGAATATGGTGTATCAACAACAACTTATAAAGGGGAGCAAACTGAATTACCTATAGATGATAGTAATCCATTCTTCACATATAATCCAAATCTTTGCATTTTATGTCATAGATGTGTAAATACTTGTCACAAAATAGTAGGACGTGGGGCAATAGACACTATGGAAAGAGGTTTTGATTCAGTAATAGGAACTCCTTTCAATATACCTTGGAAAGAAACTATCTGTGAATCATGCGGTAACTGTGTTCAAGCTTGTCCAACAGGTGCCCTTACAATGAAGAGAAGAACAGAATATCGTCCATATCAAGTAGACAAAAAAGTATTAACAACTTGTCCACACTGTGCAACAGGATGCCAATACTACTTAGTTGTTAGAGATAATAAAGTAGTAGATGTTGAAGCGGCAAATGGAGCATCAAACAAAGGTTTATTATGTGTAAAAGGACGTTCAGGATGTTTTGACTTTGTTCATTCTCCAGATAGAATAAAATATCCTTTAATTAAAAACCATGAAACAGGAGAATTTGAAAGAGCTACTTGGGATGAAGCATTAGACTTAGTAGCATCAAAATTCTTAGAAATAAAAAGAAAATACGGTTCTGACGCATTAGCAGGATTTGCTTGCTCACGTTCACCAAATGAAGACTGCTACATGATGCAAAAATTAGTACGTTGTGCATTCGGAACAAATAACGTAGATAACTGTGCTCGTGTTTGTCACTCTGCATCAGTTGCTGGTTTAGCTATGACTTTAGGTTCAGGAGCTATGACTAACCCAATCGAAGACATAACTAAAAATCCAGACCTTATAATGTTAGTTGGATCAAATCCAGAAGAAGCACATCCAGTTGTAGGTATGCAAATACGTCAAGCTGTTCAAAGAGGATGCAAACTTATAGTAGTTGACCCTCGTGATATAGACTTAGCTAAAAAAGCTGATATACATTTAAAATTAAGACCAGGTACAAACGTAGCATTTGCTAATGGTATAATGCACGTAATTATAGAAGAAGGCCTTCAAGATATGGACTTCATAAATGAACGTACTGAAGGTTATGAAAAAATAAAAGAAATAGTAAAAGACTATACTCCAGAAAAAGTTGCAAAAATATGTCATATAGATCCTGACGATTTAAGAAAAGCAGCAATAATGTATGCTAAAGCAGACATGGCTCCAATAATCTATTGCCTAGGTGTAACAGAACATTCAACTGGTACAGAAGGTGTTATGTCAATGTCAAATATGGCATTATTAGTTGGTAAACTTGGTAGACCTGGTTGTGGAGTTAACCCTCTTCGTGGACAAAACAACGTACAAGGTGCTTGTGATATGGGAGCTTTACCAGGAGACTTCCCAGGATACCAAAAAGTTGCCAATCCTGAAGTATTAGCTAAATTTGAAAAAGCTTGGGGAACTAAATTAAATCCTAACCCAGGAACTCATGCAACAGACATATTCCCTGCTGCTATAAGAGGAGAAGTAAAAGGTCTTTATATATTTGGTGAAGACCCTGTCGTAACTGACCCAGATACTCATCACGTTATAAAAGCATTAGAAAGCTTAGACTTCTTTGTAATGAACGAATTATTTATGACAGAAACTGCACAATATGCAGATGTTATATTACCAGGTGTAAGTTATGCTGAAAAAGAAGGTACATTCTCTAATACAGAAAGACGTGTTCAAAGAGTACGTAAAGCTGTAGAATTAGACGGTGAAATGAGATTAGATACTGATATATTCACAGATATAATGAATAGAATGGGATATCCTCAACCACGCTTAACTTCAGCAGAAATAATGGATGAAATAGCATCAGTAACTCCAAGTTTTGCTGGTATAAGCCACGAAAGACTTGATAAAGAAGGTGGAATTCAATGGCCATGTACTTCTAAAGATCATCCAGGAACTCCAATAATGCACGTTGGTAAATTTACAAGAGGATTAGGTTGGTTCTATCCAGCTGAATATGTTCCATCTGCAGAATTACCAGATGATGAATACCCAACTATATTAATGACAGGACGTATATTATATCATTACACTACAAGAGCGATGACTGGTAGAACTCCTGGATTAATGGAGATAGCAGGCAAGTCATTTATAGAAATGAATATTGAAGATGCAGAAAAAATAGGAGTTAAAGATGGAGATAGAGTAAAAGTTTCTTCAAGACGTGGGGAAATAGAAACAACTGCTCGTGTAGGAACAAAAGTATCTCCAGGTGAAACTTGGATGCCATTCCACTTCCCAGATGGAAATGCAAACTGGTTAACAAATGCAGCACTTGATAAATATGCAAGAATACCAGAATATAAAGTTTGTGCTGTTAAAGTTGAAAAAGCATAAAGCTAGAATATAGTTGATTTTAGAAAAATTTATAAATATTAGAACAGAATATATATAAATAGGTGCCAGAACCTATATGATTAAATATAGGTTCTGGCTATTTCAATATATATGTATTTATAAGTATTATAAATTTCAAAATAAGGATTTTCTAATACTGAAAAAATACATTAGTTATGCTAGAATTAATTTAAAGTATCAAATAGATAGGGGTGATAGTTTTGGATATAGGGGCGCTAATTCTTATGGGTGGAAAGAATAGTAGAATGAACGGTAATGTAAAAGGCCTTCTAAAACTAAACAATATGACATTTCTAGAAAAAATCAAAGAAACTTTAGATGACTTTTCTAGCATATATTTATCTATAAATGACAAATTTTCAAAGAATCAAAAACAAGAATTCGAAAAAATGGGATTCAAATTAATAGAAGATATTTATAAAGAAATTGGACCATTGGGAGGTATATATTCATCTTTATTAAATTGTAAAGAGGAATATCTCTTTATAACAGCATGTGATATGCCTTTTATTACAAAGAAAAATATAAAAGAGTTATGTGACAATATCAATAAAGATATAGATATAGCAGTTTTTTGTGATAAAGATGAAAGACTATATCCACTATGTGCTATATACTCTAAGAAAGTAATTCCAATTATAGAAGAAATGATAAAGCAGAAAAATTATAAGTTGAGCTATTTAATAGATAAGAGTAACTTTGTCAAAATAAATATAGAAGATACTGATATAGAATTAGAGACATTAAGTAATATAAATACACCACAGGAATATGATTCATTAAAAAATAAAATTTAATATTCTCCGAGCAAAAGTATCTAAGGGAAAACTATGATACTGAGCCAAGTAATTTAAAAATTACTTCAGGTTATGATGGAAACGTTGTAGCCATCCGTTATTTGAGAAGGGGAAACTATCAAAGGTAGCGTAATACCTTTATTAGCTATATTTTCTATTTTCAAATTAATAGATTATATAGCAATTTTTTTTAGGGAGGAAACATGATATGGTAGGGATAGAACTTGAATTAGCGATAGAGTTAATTTGTGATTCCGTTAAAAGTATAAACGATATAGAAGAAGTTAGTATAGAGAAAGCTAGGGGGAGAATTATAGGTGAAGATATAATTGCTCCAATTAATCAACCTCCATTTGATCGTTCTCCATTAGATGGTTATGCCTTGAATTCAGAAGATATTACAGGTGCAAGTAAAAAAAATCCTATAAAATTAAAAGTTATAGATGAGATTTGTGCCGGGGGATATACTCATAAAGAAGTAGGTAAAAATGAAACAATTAGAATAATGACAGGTGCAAAAATTCCAAAGGGATGTGATTGTGTCATAAGGCAGGAATCTACTGATTATGGAATGGAAATAGTAGAAATTTATCAAGAAGTAAAGCATCATCAAAATTATTGTTTTGAAGGTGAAGATATTACAAAGGGCAGTAAATTAATAAACTTAGGAGAAAAATTAAGTTATATACATATAGGAATAATAGCATCTATGGGATATGAAAAAGTTAAAGTCATCAGACGACCAAAAGTAGCTTTAATAAGTACTGGGGATGAAGTTATTTGCGGTGGAAAACCTCTTACAGAAGGGAAAATATATGATAGTAATAGAAGAATGATAGCATCTAGATTAGAGGAACTAGGATGTGAAGTTGTTGTTGCAGAAGTAATGGGAGATGATGAAAATTTAATTGCAAATGAAATTAAAGAAATTATCAAAAATGTAGATGTAGTTTTCACTACGGGTGGAGTTTCAGTTGGAAAAAAAGATATTATGCATCAAGTAATAAAAATATTAGATGCAAAAAGAGTATTTTGGAGAGTAAACATGAAACCAGGAACACCAGCTATATATGTACTTTATGAAAATAAGCCATTACTATGTTTATCTGGAAATCCATTTGCTGCAATAGCCACATTTGAACTTATGGGCAAACAACTATTATATAAGTTGGGACAAGACCCAGATTTAAAAGAAGTAAGAAAAGAAGCTGTATTACAAGATGAGTTTTTAAAAGAAAGCAGAGGAAGAAGATTAATAAGGGCGACTTATGATGAAGGAAAGGTATATCTTCCAAAAGGAGGACATTCATCAGGAATGCTTGGTTCAATGATAGGATGTAATTGCTTGATAGATATAAAACCAGGCACACCTAAATTAGATAAAGGAGAAAAGGTACAAGTTGTACTTTTATAAATCCAATAGGAGAATTTTTTAAGTATATGACAAAAAGAAATAAGTTAAAACAGCAAGTGATTATTGCAATATGTGGGGTTAAGAATTCGGGAAAAACTACATTAATAACAAAATTAATACAAAAGTTTAATAGTTTGGGATATAATGTAGCTACAATAAAACATGATGGTCATGATTTTAATGCGGATATAGAAGGGACTGATTCTTACAAACATAAACAAGCTGGTGCATATGGAACAGCTGTCTTTTCAAGAAATAAGTTTTTAGTAGTTAAGGAACAAAAAGAAACTAACGAACAAGAATTGATAGATTTATTTCCAGAGGCAGATATAATATTTTTAGAAGGATTTAAAAAATCTACTTATCCAAAGATAGAGATAATAAGAAATAATAATTCATATGAATCTGTCTGTAATAAAGAGAATTTAATTGCAATTGCATCAGATATAAACGTTGAAAATAATATAAAAAATTTAGATATAGATAAACCAATAATTAATTTAAATAATATAGAAGAGATTGTTGAAAAAATAATTCAGTATATTGAAGTGAAATAGGAGATGATTTTATGAAATGTGTTAAGACTCAAGACGCGGTAGGGCATGTTCTTTGCCACGATATAACTCAAATTATAAAGGATGTAAAAAAAGGTACAGCTTTTAGAAAAGGACATATAGTAACAGAAGAGGACATTCCTGTTTTACTATCATTAGGAAAAGATAATCTATATATATGGGAAAAGAAAGAAGGTATACTTCACGAAAATGAGGCGGCTGAATATTTAAGAGATATATGTATAAATGAAAATATGAGCCAATCAGAAGTAAAAGAAGGAAAAATAGAAATAATAGCAGAAATAGATGGACTTTTAAAAATCAATGTAGAAAGTTTAAGGGCAGTAAATAGTTTGGGAGAGATGATGATAGCAACTCGACACACAAATACTACTGTTAAAAAAGGTGATAAACTTGCAGGAACAAGAATAATACCACTTCTAATAGAACAAGAGAAGATGGAAAAAGCGAAAGAAGTTGCAGGAAACTCACCAATATTATCATTAATGCCGTTTAAAAAGAAAAAAGTAGGTATAGTTACAACAGGAAATGAAGTTTTTTATGGAAGAATAAAAGATACTTTTGGACCAGTAGTAGCTGAAAAAGTTAAAGAATTTGAGGCAGAGGTAATCGGTCAAACAATCGTAAATGATGACATGGAAAAAATAGCGAAAGCAACAGAATCATTCATAGAGCAAGGTGCAGATATGGTATTATGCACAGGAGGTATGAGTGTAGATCCTGATGATAAGACACCAGGAGCAATAAAAAGCACAGGAGCGAGAATAGTTTCTTATGGAGCTCCAGTACTTCCAGGAGCAATGATGTTACTTGCTTATTATAAAAAAGATGAAAAAGAAATTCCAATCGTAGGATTACCAGGATGTGTAATGTATTCTAAAAGAACAGTATTTGACTTAGTTTTACCAAGACTTATGGCTGATGATATGGTTACAAGCGACGATTTAGCTGGATTAGGATTAGGTGGATTATGCTTAAGTTGTGATATATGCACATTCCCTAACTGTGGATTTGGAAAGGGAGTATAAGATGGCAGAAAAATTAAATCACTTTGATCAACATGGAAATGCAGTTATGGTAGATGTTACAGATAAAAATGTAACAGAAAGAGAAGCTATAGCAACAGGAAAAATATTTGTATGTGATGAAACATATGAAAGAATTATAAATGGAAATATGGCAAAAGGAGATGTCCTTGCAGTTGCTAGAGTGGCTGGAATTATGGCGACTAAAAAAACATCAGAACTAATACCAATGTGTCATCCATTAATGTTAACAAAGGCAAAAGTAGACTTTGAATTTAATGAAGAAGAAAAAAGTATAAGTGCTACATGTCTTGTGAAATTAAGTGGGAAAACAGGGGTAGAAATGGAAGCTCTTACAGGTGTAAATGTTGCACTTTTAACTATTTATGATATGTGTAAAGCTATTGATAAAGGAATGGTTATTTCAGATGTGCATTTAGTAAAAAAATCTGGTGGAAAGAGCGGAGATTTTTACTTTAATGAATAAAAATAGTTACATAAACCAAGAGAAAAATTTACATAATAATATACCTGAAAGTGGGAATGAAATATGTTAGATAAATTAAATAGAAAGATTGATTATCTTAGAATATCTGTAATAGATAGATGTAATTTAAGATGCGTTTACTGTATGCCAGAAGAAGGTTTAGAGAGCATCCCACATGAAGAAATTCTTACTTATGAAGAAATTTTAAGAATTTGTGAAACTGTATCACAATTAGGAATTAAAAAAATTAAAATAACAGGTGGAGAACCTTTAGTCAGAAAAGATATTGTAAATTTAATTAGAGATATAAAAAATCTAGATAAAATAGAGCAAGTAACTTTGACTACTAATGGAATACTGCTTTACGATATGTTGGATGATTTATATGATGCTGGAATTGATGCAATTAATATAAGTTTAGATACTTTGAAAGAAGATAACTTTAAACAAATTACTAGAAGAGATGGGCTTGAAAAAGTACTCATGGCTATAGATAAAGCATATAATTTAGGTATTCGAGTTAAGATAAATTGTCTAGCAATTAGAGATTTTAATATAAATGAACTTGCTGATATCGCAAATTTTGCAAAAGATAGAGAAATCGATGTTAGATTCATAGAATTGATGCCGATTGGATTTGGGAAAAAATATACTCAAATAGACAATGATGAAATACTTTCAATTTTAGAAAGTAATTTTGGAACATTTGAACCAGTAACTGAAAAGAGAGGAAATGGTCCAGCTAAATATTATAAAAATAAAGATATGAAAGGATGTATAGGTTTTATCAGTGCTATAAGTCATGAGTTTTGTGAATCATGCAATAGAATAAGACTTACATCTAATGGATTTTTAAAATTATGTCTTCATTACAATAAAGGAATTGATTTAAAAGCGCCTATAAGAAGTGGAATAAGTGATGAAGATTTAAAAGTATTAATTCATGATACTATATGGAATAAACCATTAAGCCATAAGTTTGGACATACTAACGGAGAAAAAGATATCGAAGTTAAAAATATGGTTCAAATAGGCGGATAGATATTTAAATAATTAAAAATTTGGATAAAAATTAAGGAGAGATTGGCAATGGGAAGAATCGTAAATGTATGTATAAGTGAAAAAAAAGGAACTCAAAAACATCCAATAGACGAAGGGGAATTTATAGTTGAATTTGGACTAAAAGGTGATGCACATGCTGGAAAATGGCATAGACAAGTTAGTTTACTTTCATTTGAAAAAGTAGAAGAATTTAATGCTAGAGGAGCAGGTGTCAAACCAGGTGCTTTCGGAGAAAATTTATTGGTTGAAGGTTGGGACTTAAAAACAATACCAGTAGGAACTAAGTTTAGATGTAATGATGTTTTATTAGAAATAACTCAAATCGGAAAAGAATGTCACCATGGATGTGAAATATTCCAAAAGATGGGCGACTGTATCATGCCTAGAAATGGGATATTTGCAAGAGTATTAGAAGGTGGAAAAATTAAGCCAGGAGATCAAATAGAAATAGTAGAATAGAAGGTGGATAATATGTATAGAGTTGGAATTATAACTGCAAGTGATAAAGGTTCGCGTGGGGAAAGAGTAGACGAAAGTGGAGCTAAAATAAAAGAAATCGTTGGAGAATTCGGATATGAAGTTAAATTCTACAGAGTACTTCCAGATGACAAAGAAGTTTTAGCAGAAGAGATGAAAAATTTATGCGATAACAACGAAGTAGACTTAATTCTTACGACAGGGGGAACAGGATTTTCAAAAAGAGATAACACTCCAGAAGCTACACTATTAATAGCTGAAAAATTGGTGCCAGGAATATCAGAAGCTATAAGAGCTTATAGCATGCAATTTACTAAAAAAGCAATGCTTAGTAGAGCAGTTTCAGTAATAAGAAAATCTACATTAATTATAAATATGCCGGGAAGTCCTAAAGCCGTAAAAGAATGTATGGAATGTTTAATGCCAGCTCTTGAACATGGATTAGATATATTAACTGGTGAGGCTAGCGAATGTGCTAGAAAATAGATGTAATTATTTGAACAGGGGTCCAATATAAATACAGGGTTATATTGGACCTAATTATGGGTTTCAAATCTTTATAAAAATAAAGGGTTTGACGAATATAGAGTTATTTATGTTGATGATAAAATATACAGGCTTGTATTAAATACTTTCCTAAATATAATCCCATAACTGTATGATATTATTTTACATTGAAAATTGCGGTTGTTATAACAACTAAAAAATTGAATTATATTTAAAATATGATAATTTATAGTTATTAAATTTTAGATATATAAAACAAAAAAGTATGCCATTTATATGTATAGATGGCATACTTTTTTGCTTTATAATGGCGGGAAAGGGTGGGAATCGAACCCACCTAAGAGGCTCCTAACCCCTCGTACTAGTTTTGAAGACTAGAGAGAACACCAGAACTCATCCTCCCCCAAGATATATTTTATTGTGATAGTTATATCACTATTTAATAATAACAAGTTATAATTTAAATTTCAACTTTATTTCCATAAAATGTAATAAAATGTGTGGAATTAAGTATTATTATGTAAAATAAGCTATAATTATTATATGAAAAAAGAATATAACTACAGGGGGGATTGGCTTGAATAAGGGGAAGATTTTATCAAAATTGCCTTCAGTTGACAAAGTGCTGTCAAATTATAAAATAGAAGATTTATTAAATAATTATCCGAGACAATTAGTATTAGAATCGATAAGAGAAATAATTGAATTAAAGAGAAAAGAAATTATAAATTTAGATGAAGATAGTTTAAGTTTATTTGATATAAAGGAAGAAACTTTAGTTGATGATATAATCAATTCTACAAAAAATAAATTCCAATTATCTATTAAGAGGGTTATAAATGGAACGGGTATAGTTATACATACTAACCTAGGTCGTTCTAAATTAAGCCCAAAAGTAAAAGAAGAGTTAATTCAAATTGGTTTTGGATATTCAAATTTAGAATACAACTTGTCAAAAGGGAAAAGAGGCTCTAGGTATGACCATCTAGTCGATATAATAAAACAATTAACTGGGGCAGAAGACGTATTAATTGTAAATAATAATGCAGCGGCAGTATTATTAGTTTTAAATACAATGGCAAAGGACGGCGAAGTAGTTGTTTCACGAGGTGAACTTGTTGAAGTTGGAGGCAGTTTTAGAATTTCAAGCATAATGGAAATTGGTAGTGGGAGATTAGTTGAGGTCGGCTCAACTAATAAAACTCATATACAAGATTATAAAGATGCCATAAGTGAAAATACGAAGGCGATAATGAAGGTACATACTAGCAATTATCGTATTTTAGGATTTACTGAATCTGTTGAGATAGATGAATTAAAAAGACAAGAAGAGTTTAAAGATATACCGATTATTGAAGATTTAGGAAGTGGAGTATTTATCGATTTATCTAAATATGGGTTATCATATGAACCTACTGTAATAGATTCTATAAAAAAGGGTGCAGATGTAGTTACATTTAGTGGAGACAAAATGCTAGGCGGACCACAGGCTGGAATTATAGTTGGGAAGAAAAAATATATAGAAAAAATGAAAAAGAATCAATTAACAAGAGCGCTTCGAGTAGATAAAATGACAATAGCAGCTTTAGAAGCTACATTGAGAATATATTTAGATGAAGAAGATGCAATAAAAAGTATACCGACATTGAGGATGATAACTTATAGCATAGAAGAACTAGAAATAAAAGCGACGATACTTTTAAGTAAAATAATAGATTTGAATATAGATGCAGAAGTTGAAAAAGAAAAAGGGATATCTCAAGTTGGAGGTGGTTCCATGCCACTAGAAAGATTAGATACATATGTCATAACAATAAAGCCGAATAAATTTAGTGTATCTTATCTTGAAAAGAGACTTAGAAATAGTGAGTCTCATATAATTGGAAGAATAAACGAAGATAAATATATCTTAGATGTTAGAACGATAGAAAAAGATGAATTTGATTTTATAATAAAAGAATTAAAAGATATTTTTAACTAATAGCTTAGGGGGATATTCTTGATATGAAGAATGTAATTTTGGGAACAGCAGGACATATAGATCACGGAAAAACAACATTAATAAAAGCTTTAACAGGTAGAGAGACAGATAATTTAAAAGAAGAAAAGCAAAGGGGAATATCTATCAATTTAGGATTTACATACTTTGATTTGCCGAGCAAAAAAAGAGTCGGAATAGTAGATGTGCCTGGTCATGAAAAATTTATAAAAAATATGTTGGCAGGTGCATGTGGAATAGATATAGTTTTGCTTGTAGTGGCTGCTGACGAAGGAGTAATGCCTCAAACTGTTGAACATCTAGATATCTTAAACTACTTAGGTGTAAAAAAAGGAATAATAGTTTTGACTAAATGCGATTTAGTAGATGAAGATTTTATCTCTTTAGTAAAAGATGAAGTCAAAGAAAAGACAAAGGGTTTATTTATAGAAAATGCACCGATTGTAGAAGTTGATTCAGTATCAGGAAGAGGATTAGAAGAATTAGTCAAAAAAATTGATGAAATTAGTGAAGATATAGAAGAAAAGAAAATTGATGCACCAGCAAGAATGAGTATAGATAGGGTATTTTCATTAAAAGGTTTCGGAACAATTGTAACAGGAACTTTAATCGAAGGAAAAATATCTATTGATGATGAGATGACGATATATCCTAGTGAAAAAAAGGTAAAGGTAAGAAATTTACAAGTACATGGTTGTGATGTTAAAACTGCATATGCAGGACAAAGAACAGCAATAAATTTATCTAATATAAAAGTTAGTGAAATTCAAAGAGGAGATGTAATTGCTGAGACTGGTTCTGTTGAAGAATCTATGATGATAGATGTAAATATATCATTAGTTGAACATTGCAAAAAGAGTTTAAAACATTGGGATAGAATAAGAGTATTCCATGGTACAAAACAAATATTATGCAGAATTGTTCCATTAAATGAAGATGAAATACCTTATGGAGAAAGTGGATATGCCCAGCTAAGATTAGAAGAAAAAATAGTAGCTAAGAAAGTTGATAGATTTATAATTAGATCTTATTCACCGATGGATACGATTGGTGGAGGTATAATTATTGATACAGCACCCAAAAAACATAAGATATATGACGAAAGTGTTATTGAAACATTAAAAATAAAAGAAAAAGGCGAGCTAAAAGACATAATAGAAGAATATCTAAAATTAAATTTATCAAACTATATTACATTAAAAGATTTAATTAGCTATACTGGAGATAAAGAAGAATATGTTAAAGAGGGGCTTGATGTTTTAATAAAAGAAAATAAAGTAATACCCGTAAATAAATATTATCTACATATAAGTCATTATAATAAACTTAAAGATAAGACGATGGATATTTTAAATAAGTATCATAAACAGTATAGACTTAGAAAGGGAATTTTGAAGGAAGAACTTAGGTCTAGGGTTGATAGTAAACTTAAAGTAAAAGATATGGACATCATCTTAAATAAAATGGCTGAAGATAAACAGATAAAAGTAAGGGACAACTTAGTTTCAAATTATGAATTTGAAGTTGTATTTAATCAAAAACAATTATCCATAAAGAAAGAAATTGAAAATATAACTAGAAAAAATAAACTAAGCTGTTTAGTTACAAAAGATGAAATATGTAATAAAAATAAGTTTTATGAAGAAGTTTTGGAAGCATTAATAGGCGATACAATTCAGAAACTAGACGATACATACTATGTTGATAAAGATATATATGAAAATATGAAAAATGAGTTGATAAACTATCTGAAACAAAATAATCAAATAACAGTAGCTCAATTTAGGGATATTACAAATTCAAATAGAAAAACATCAATAGCTATACTAGAACATTTCGATAGAAATAGAATAACAAAAAGAATAGACGATAAAAGAGTTTTATATTAATAAACTTTATCATGAAAAGAGGTTGTGCTTATGAGTAAAAAAGATATAGTTTTTTGTAAAGGTGGAGGGTGTACTGCTAAATTAGGGCCAGGAATTTTAAGTCGTGTTTTAGAAAGAATACCGAAAAAATATGATGAAAATTTACTGATAGGATTTGAAAGTAGTGATGATGCATCTGTATATAAATTAACGGATGATATTGCAATGGTTCAAACTTTAGATTTCTTTCCGCCTATGGTAGACGACCCATATACGTTTGGGAAAATAGCCGCAGCAAATGCATTAAGTGATATATATGCTATGGGTGGTGAAGTTAAAACGGCTTTAAATATAGTTTGTTTTCCAGAACAGATGGATTTAAATATATTGGGTGATATAATTCAAGGTGGTAGTGAAAAAGTAGAAGAAGCTGGAGGAGTTTTATCTGGCGGACATTCTATAATGGACCAAGATGTAAAATACGGCTTATCTGTAACAGGAATTATAAATCCAAATAAAATATATCAAAATAATGGGTGCAAAGTAGGAGATAAATTAATTCTAACTAAACCTTTAGGTGTTGGAATAATTTCAACAGCAAACAGAGTTGGTGAAGCTAGCAAGGAAGCTATGGATAAGGCTATAGAATCTATGTGCACATTAAATAAATATGCAGCAGAGATTATTAAAAAATATGATGTGCATGCATGCACAGATGTTACAGGATTTAGTCTTTTAGGACATTTAAACGAAATGGTTGCAGGAGATTGTTCAGCAATTATAGATAGCACAAAAGTACCATATATCAAAGAAGCTAGACAGTATGCAGATGAGTTTTTACTAACTGCAGCAGCACAAAGAAATCGAAACTTCCTTCAAGATAAAGTTTTATTTAATATATATGATTTTGCAATGGAAGAGATATTATTTGACCCACAAACATCAGGAGGGTTATTAATAGCTGTAAATCCTGAAGATGTAGAGGAAATAATGAAAGAATTAGAAACTTTAAGCTTACCATGTGGTGTTATTGGAGAAGTTGTAAATCAAAAACAACATAAAATAATAGTAGAGTAGATAATAAATTAAAATATATACAATGTAATTTTAGGAGGAATAACAATGAAAGAAATAAAAGTTGATGCAATGGGTGATCAATGCCCAATTCCAGTTATAAAAACAAAAAAGGCATTAGGTGAAATAAAAGAGACTACTTTAGTAGAAGTGCATGTAGATAATGAAATAGCAGTTCAAAATTTAAGTAAGATGGCAAAACAAAAAAATCTAGAATATACATGCGAAAAAATAGAGGACCAACATTACATAATTAAAATAAAAGCAGAGCTACAAAATAGCGAAACTGAACAAACAAAGGTTGAAGAAGAAACAAAAGAAGTTTGCTATCCAGATAAAAAGACTAATACAGTTGTAGTATTGAGTAGCAATAAGATGGGAGAAGGAAGCGAAGAATTAGGTCAAATTTTGATGAAAGGATTTATATATGCTTTAACTGAATTAGATGAGCTTCCAAGTACAATATTACTTTATAATTCAGGAGTTAAATTATCGACAGAAGGCTCTAACTCTATAAATGATTTAAAAACATTGCAAGCACAAGGTGTAGAAATATTAAGCTGTGGAACTTGCTTAAACTACTATGAATTAACAGAAAAACTAGAAGTAGGTGAAGTGACAAATATGTACTTTATACTAGAAAAAATGTCACAAGCCGACAAAATAATAAGACCATAATAGTTTTGTATAAAGTTGAATTAAATATAGAATTTGATTAGAAAAAATATTATCAATAATTTAATAAATATAATGTATACATTCGCCAAAACAGCTTTTTCTAAAAAAAATGGTGCTATAATTAACTTGTAATACGAAGATATTTTCTTAATACTTAACAAAAGGGGTGTATCTGTATGGAAAAGAGATTTTTAGCACCAAAAGAAATAGCCAATGCAATGGTTAACGTTGGTGTAGGAAAAGCAAACCTACCAGTTGGTTCAATGTTTTTACTAGGAATCTTGGCAGGAGCATTTATAGGATTTGGTGGATTAGGAAATACTGTAGCAAGTCAAACATTTGCTAATATTGACCCAGGTGTTGCAAAACTTATTGGGGCAGCAGTCTTCCCTGTTGGACTTATGTTAGTTGTTATATGTGGAGCAGAATTATTCACAGGAAACAACTTAATGACATTAGCTCTAATGAATAATAAAATTACAGGCGGTCAAATGGTTAAGAACTGGTGTGTTGTTTGGGTAGGAAACTTAGTTGGTTCTATAGCATTAGCACTTATAGTATTTTATGGTGATGTTCTAACTGGAGACGCTGCAACAAAAGCTATTGCAATAGCTGAAGGGAAAGCAGGTCTAGATATAATGACAATGATACTTAGAGGTATACTATGTAATATCCTTGTTGTTTTAGCTGTATGGATGGCAACAAGTGCACAAGATATTATATCTAAGATATTTTCATGCTGGTTCCCAATCATGTTATTCGTATTATGTGGATTTGAACATAGCGTGGCAAATATGTACTTTATACCAATAGGTATGTTATTGGGCGCTGATATTTCAATAGGAGCATGTGCAACTAATTTAATTTGTGTAACAATAGGAAACTTAATCGGTGGAGCTTTAATTATACCGGTTATATACTACTTTACATATTTAGCTGCAGATAAAAAGAAAGCTTCTAATGTATAAGATTTAAATATATAAGGGAAATTAAAAGATATCGTCAAGGATTTAATCTTTGGCGATATTTTTACGTCAAAATACAAAAAAAGTTAAAAATGGTAAGTAATTATTAAATAAATTAAATTCACCTTAAATAAAAATTGAATATGTGGTAAAATCTTTTTATAACTAGAATTATGTTTTTTTGAGATACACTTTTATTTATAGAAACATATATTAAACCATAATAAAATAATTAAACAGACTTAAAAATACAAAAATGAATATAGAAATAAAAAAACAATTTAGATAAGAACGTAAATATAAGAATAAAGAAGGAAGGAGTCTGTCAAATACTTATTTATATTGAAGTGAGGTTTGGCAATAAATATTTAAATATGAATAAAGAATTAGTTTATAATGACTTAGTAAAAATAGTTGATGCGGAAAATGTAAAAATGGATGAGCCTATGAAAAAACACATCTCTTTTAGAGTAGGTGGACCAGCTGATATATTAGTTAGGCCGACAACAGAAGAACAATTAGCTGAGGTATTAAAATATATAAATGAAAATGAACTTCCATACTTAATAATAGGAAATGGATCAAACCTATTAATAAAAGATGGTGGAATAAGAGGTATAGTAATAGAATTTGGAGATAACTTCAACAACTATGAAATAGAAGGAAATACAATAAAAGCACAAGCAGGAGCTTTATTATCTGTATTAGGAAAAGCAGCACTTAGAGAAAGTTTAACTGGATTTGAATGTATATCAGGAATTCCAGGTACACTTGGTGGTGGGTTAGCAATGAATGCAGGTGCTTATGACGGAGAAATAAAATCAGTTGTAAAATCTGTTAGAGTAATGAATCCACAAGGTGAAATATCTGAATTCACAAATGAAGAAATGGAGTTTGCTTATAGAAGAAGTAGACTTACTAACTCTGATTATATAGTTTTATCAGCAGAACTTGAGCTTAAAAAAGGTGACTATGACGAAATAAAAGCGTATATGGCTGATTTAACAAATAGAAGAGTAACTAAACAACCATTAAATTTACCAAGTGCGGGAAGTACTTTTAAAAGACCAGAAGGGTACTTTGCAGCAAAATTAATAGATGATTGTGGGCTAAGAGGCTTAACATTAAGAGGAGCACAAGTTTCTGAAAAACATTGTGGATTTGTTGTTAACAAAGGTGAAGCAACAGCAAAAGATATATTAGATTTAATGTACATTGTAAAAAGTACCGTTTTAAATAAATTTGGTGTAATGTTAGAAGAAGAAGTCAAAATACTTGGAGAGGATTAATATGGAAATATTAGCTGATTATCATACTCACACTGTATATAGTCATGGAAAAGGAACTATAGAAGACAATGTGAAAGTAGCAATATCTAAGGGGATAAAGACAATCGGTATTTCAGACCATGGGTATAAAAATATTGCCTATGGTGTGAAAATCGATGATTTTAAAAAAATGAGAGAAGAAGTAGATATTTTGAATGAAAAGTATAAAGACCAAATAAAAATACTTTTAGGTGTTGAATGCAATATATTAGATAATAAGGGAAATATAGATTTAACAGAAAATATTGCTCAATATTTCGATTATGTAATGGCAGGATATCATTTTGGATCTGTTCCAACATCTTTTAAGGGGATGGTCAATATGTGTCAAAATTACTTCTTTAAAAGTAAAAGTGAAAAAGCCAAAGAATATAATACTGAGGCAATTGTAAATACTATAAAAAATAACGATATATTTGCAATTACTCACCCTGGAGATAAAGGGGGAATTTATATAGAAGAAGTGGCTAAAGTGGCAGAAAATACTAATACTAGACTAGAAATAAATAGTAGCCATGAGTTTTTAAATGTAGAACAATTACAAAAAATAAAGGATTATAATCTTAAATTTGTTATAGGTTCTGATGCGCATATACCACAAAATGTAGGTAACTTTAAATTAGCATTAGAAACTGTAAATAAATCAGGATTAGATAAATCGTTAATCGAAAACATTATAGTTTAAGGAGGGGTCTTTAATGAAATTTGTAATAGTAACTGGATTATCAGGATCAGGCAAGAGTGAAGTAATGAAAGTCTTTGAAGATATGGATTATTATTGTGTAGATAATCTACCTCCAACATTAATAGTAAATTTTGCTGAAATATGTTATCAAGCAGGGTCAATGGTAGATAAGGTTGCACTAGGTATAGATATAAGAGGAATGAAATTTTTTGAAGACTTACACGAAAGTTTAAGAACATTAAAAAAAGAAAATTATCCTTTTGAAATCCTATTCTTAGACTGTGATGATGATACTCTTCTAAAGAGATATAAGATGACTAGAAGAAATCATCCATTAGCATTAAATAGACAAATACCAGAAGGCATAAAAATTGAAAGAAAGATTTTAAATCCATTAAAAGAAATTGCAAATTATATAGTAGATACTACTAATATGAAGCCTAAAGATTTAAAAGAAGAAATATTAAAAATATATTCAACTGGAGAGAAGCAAACAAATCTTACAATATCTGTACTTTCATTTGGATTTAAACATGGTATCCCTAAAGATTCAGATTTAGTATTTGACGTTAGGTTTTTACCAAATCCATACTACTTAGACAGTCTTAGAGATAAGACAGGGGAAGACCAAGAAGTTAGGGATTATGTTATGAATTCTGATATTAGTAGAGAATTTTATGCAAAGCTTACAGATATGATAGACTTTTTAATACCACAATATGTAGAAGAAGGAAAACACCATTTAGTTATTAGTATTGGCTGCACTGGAGGAAGACATAGATCTGTAACTATAGCTAATCTTATTGCTGATGAAATACAAAGCAATGGCTATAGGGTTGTTAAAAAACATAGAGATTTTATGTTAAAATAGTGCGGAGGTTATTATGGAAATATTTGGTATAGTTTTTGGGATAATGGGTATAGTATGTTTTGGCATAGCTATATATTTATTTATCCAAATGAAAAATGAAAGGATAAGATACTTAGAGTTAAAAAATAAAGAACAAAAAGGCCCTAATGTAGTAGTTATCGGTGGGGGAACTGGCCAATCAATTTTTCTAAGAGGATTAAAACATCATACAGAAAATATAACAGCGATAGTTACTGTTGCTGATGATGGAGGAGGATCAGGCGTTCTTAGATCTGATTTAGGAATGTTACCACCGGGAGATATCCGAAATTGTATTATGGCACTTGCAAATATAGAACCAACTATGAATGAAGTTATGCAATATAGGTTTGAAGATGGAGCATTAAAAGGTCAAAGTTTTGGAAACCTATTTTTAGCTGCTATGAATGGTCTATATGGTAATTTTGAGACAGCAGTTTACAAAATAGGCCAAGTTTTTGCAATAACAGGAAGAGTTTTACCAGTTACACTTGAAAATGTAGATTTAAGTGCAAAATTGGAAAATGGTCAAATTGTAAAGGGAGAATCAACAATACCAAAAGAAGTTAGAAAACAAAAATGTAAAATAGATAAAATTTCTTTAATACCAGAAAATTGCAGACCGCTAGATGAAGTAATAAGCTCTATACATGGAGCAGATATAATTGTAATGGGACCAGGAAGTTTATACACAAGTGTAATACCAAACTTACTAGTTCCAGGAGTAATTGAAGCTATCAAAAAATCAAATGCTAAGAAAGTATATATACCTAATGTTATGACACAACCAGGAGAAACAGAGGGATATAATGTATTAGATCATGTCCAAGCGATAATTAAACATACTGAACCAGGATTAATTGATTGCATTGTAACTAATAATGAAAAGATATCAGAATCTGTAGCTAGAAGATACAACGATGACGGTTCAACACAAGTTTTATTAGACAATGAGCAAAGATTAAAATTGAAATGTATGGGAATTAAGGCTGTGGAATCGAATTTAATAGAAGTAAAAGATAACTATATTAGGCATAATGCTGATGAAATTTCTAGTATAATTATTAAACTGGCTCTAGGTCATGATATGTAACAGTGAATAAAAAAGGATTTTATATCTTTATGAAGAAATTCTTATTATTATGTTGAATTAAGGAGTGAAAATCTATGAGAGAAGAGATTAGCGCCGGGGGTGTAGTCTTATTTGGGAATGCAATTCTTCTACTTAGAAAATTTAACGGAGATTGGGTGTTACCTAAAGGAAGGGTAGAGGAAGGTGAACAAAGAAAAGACGCGGCTCTAAGAGAGGTACTAGAAGAGACAGGAGTAAAAGCCGAAATTTTAAAATATTTAGGAGAAATCCATTACACATATAAAGAGAATTGGGATGAAAACAAGGCTGTCCATAAAACCGTTTTTTGGTATCTAATGAAATCGAAGGATATGGAGACAATTCCTTTAAAAGAAGAAGGTTTTGTGGATGCTAAATTCATACATTTAGATAGAGTGGTTGATTTAGCAAGGTATAATGATGAAAGAGAAATAATAAAGGTTGCACTAGAAGAAATAAAAAAAAGGAATAAAAAAAGCTAGAATTAGGTGATAGAAATGTCTTTTTCAAGTGAGACAAAGAATGAATTAGCTAGAGTTAAAGATATCGATGTAAATGATAAATTATCAGAACTATCAGCTATAGTTAGAATGGCTGGGACTATACAATTTGCGGGATTAAGAAAAATAAATGTAAAGATAACAACAGAGTTAAATTCAATTGCAAGAAGAGTATTTAAACTACTTAAAAAAGAATTTAATATAGAAACTACAATTTCTGTAAATAAAAATCAAATGCTAAAAAGAAATAACAGTTATGTTTTGATGGTTAAAAGTGAAAATGGGGCGGAAAGACTTCTTAAAAAGTTGGCAATACTAGAAGATAGAGATGGTTTCTTTCCGACAAACAACATACCACAAGAAGTATTTGATGATGAAGTTCTAAAAAGGGCTTATCTTAGAGGTGCCTTTTTAGGTGGAGGTTCTATAAGTGACCCCGAAAAAAATTATCATATGGAATTTGTAACTAATAACGAGGATTACGCAAATTCTCTTAGGGATTTAATAAACTCTGAAGGATTAAACGCAAAAATAGTTGCTAGAAAAAATAGTTTTGTTGTTTATTTAAAAGAAAGTGAACAAATTTCTGATTTATTAAGTATGATAGGGGCGTATCAAGCACTACTTAGTCTACAAAGTACTAAAATAGTAAAAGAAATGAGAAATAACGTAAATCGTATTGTAAATTGTGAAACTGCAAACTTATCAAAAACTGTAAATGCAGCAGTTCGACAAGTAGAAAATATAAAATTAATCCAAAGTAAAATAGGAATTAGTAGTTTACCAGAAAATTTACAAGAGATAGCGCTCTTAAGAGTAGAAAATGAAGATATGTCACTGAAGGAACTAGGGGAGATGTTAAATCCGCCTATAAGTAAATCAGGTGTTAATCATCGATTAAAGAAAATAGAGCAAATTGCTAATGATTTAAAATAGAGAACAAGGGGAATTTTACATAAATTCCCCTTGTTTGTTTTTAAAAAATATATTAATTTATACAGATAGGAAATGGGTATAAATTAATAAAAAATACGATTATATTAGATATTTATATACAAAGTTTATATTAGGAGGTGGAGATATGTCAGGCGAATTTGCGCACCTACATGTGCATACAGAATATAGTTTGCTAGATGGTTTTTCAAGAGTTAAGAAACTTATAAAAAGAACTAAAGAATTAGGTATGAAATCTGTCGCTATAACTGACCATGGAAATATGTTTGGTGTTATAGATTTCTACAAAGAGGCAAAAAAAGCTGGTATAAAACCAGTAATAGGATGTGAGCTATACACTGCACAACGTAGTTTAAAAGACAAGGACCCCAATTTTGATAAAAGGTACGGACATTTAATTTTATTAGCTGAAAATATGACTGGATACCAAAACTTAATAAAACTAGTTTCTATATCATATGTAGACGGGTTTTACTATAAGCCAAGGGTAGACATAGAAGCTTTAAGAGAGCACAGTGAAGGAATTATATGTTTATCGGCTTGTTTAGCAGGAGATGTTTCAAATGCATTAATGAACAGAAATTATGAAAAGGCAAAAGAAATTGCTTTAACATATAACGAAATTTTTGGACAAGGGAACTTCTTCTTAGAATTACAAGATCACAATCTTCCAGAACAAAAAGAAGTAAATGCATCATTAGTAAAATTATCTAAAGAGTTAAATATACCATTAGTAGCCACAAATGATGTTCATTATGTCGATAAAGAGGATTCAAAGGCACATGATGTTTTACTATGTATACAAATGGGTAAAACATTAAATGACCCAGCAAGAATGAGATTTGGAACTCAAGAGTTTTATCTAAAATCAAGAGAAGAAATGGAAGAATTATTCCCATATGCACTAGAAGCTTTAGATAATACTGAAAAAATTGCACAAAGATGTAATGTAGAGTTTGATTTTAATACAATACACTTACCAAATTATGAAGTTCCAGAAGGATATACAACTTCAAGTTATCTTGAAGAATTATGTTACAAAGGGTTACATGAAAGATATGAAAATCCAAGTCAAGAAATTATAGATAGATTAGAATATGAATTAGGTGTTATTAATAAAATGGGATACGTAGAGTATTTCTTAATAACATGGGATTTTATAAATTTTGCAAAAGAAAACGGAATAATGGTAGGGCCTGGACGTGGTAGTGCTGCAGGTTCAATAGTTGCATATACACTTAAAATAACAGATATAGACCCAATAAAATATAACTTACTGTTTGAAAGATTCTTAAATCCAGAGCGTATATCAATGCCCGATATAGATATAGATTTCTGCTATGAAAGAAGAGAAGAAGTTATAGATTATGTTAAGCGAAAATATGGGGCAGACCATGTTGCACAAATAATTACATTTGGTACAATGGGTGCAAAATTAGCTATAAGAGACGTCGGTAGGGTGTTAGATATACCATATAATAAAGTCGATAAAATAGCAAAAGAAATACCAAATGCATTAGGAATGACTATAGATAAAGCTCTTGAAACAAACCCTAACTTAAAGGCAATGTATGAACAAGACCAAGAGACAAAAACTATAATAAATATTTCTAAAGAGTTAGAGGGAATGCTTAGACATGCTTCTACACATGCGGCAGGTGTCGTTATATCTAAAAATCCGATTGATGAATATGTACCATTATACAAACATCAAGACGCAATAAGTACCCAGTTTACAATGACAACTTTAGAAGAATTAGGACTTCTAAAAATGGACTTCTTAGGACTTAGAACATTAACAGTTATAAGAGATGCGTTAGACTTAATTGAAAAAAATCACGGTGTAAAAATAGATTTTTCTAAGATGGATTATGATGATCCAAAAGTATTTGAACTTCTTTCAACAGGAAATACTTTAGGTGTGTTCCAAATGGAAAGTGCCGGTATGAGATCATTTATGAAACAATTAAAACCAAGTAATTTTGAGGATATAGTAGCCGGTATATCATTATACAGACCAGGTCCAATGGATTCTATTCCAACTTACTTAGAATATAAGCATAATCCAGAAAAAATAACATATATGCACGAGAAGTTAAAACCAATAATGGAAGTAACATATGGTTGTTTAATATACCAAGAACAGGTTATGGAAGTTGTTAGGGAGCTTGGTGGATATAGCTATGGACGAAGCGACTTAGTTAGAAGAGCTATGGGTAAAAAGAAAATGGATGTAATGGAAGAAGAAAGACAATATTTTATCCATGGAAAAACAGATGAAAATGGAAATGTAGAGATAGCAGGATGCGTTAGAAATGGTGTAGACGAACAAACTGCAAATAAAATTTTCGACGATATGATTGACTTCGCCAAATACGCATTTAATAAATCACATGCTGCGGCATATGGTGTTATAGCGTATGAAACAGCTTATTTAAAAGCATATTATCCAGTAGAATTTATGGCAGCATTAATCACAAGTGTAATGGGTAATACAGATAAAGTTGTTGAGTATATTAGAGAATGTAATGCATTAAATATAAAAGTTTTAAAACCAGACATAAATAAAAGTTTCGCAAAATTCTCAGTTGAAGATAACAATATAAGATTTGGACTTGCAGCAGTAAAAAACGTAGGTGTAAATATAATAAACAATATTGTTATTGAAAGAGAAACAAATGGAACATTTACTGATTTTATGAACTTAATAAAAAGATTAGATAGTAAAGATATAAATAAAAGAGTAATTGAAAGTCTAATTAAATGTGGCGGATTTGATGGAATGGGATACAATAGAGCCAGTTTAATGATGGGATATGAAAAAGTATTGGAAAGTGTATCTTTAGAAAGAAAGAAAAATGTTAAAGGGCAAATTTCTTTATTTGATGGATTCGACGGATTTGGACAAACTGAAGAAATAGATAAATTTGAAAATGAAATTACTTCTATTCCAAATATACAAGAATTTGAAGAAAGAGAAAAATTAGCTTTAGAAAAAGAAGTTTTAGGAATGTATGTTAGTGGGCATCCACTTTCAGAATATGAAAAAGAACTAGAAACAAGAACATCAATTAATACTAAAAAATTAAACGAATTAAAAGAAGACCTGGATAAATATTTATCTATGGACCAACAAAATGCAATAATTGGTGGAATGATTTCTAATAAAAGAATACAAACTACTAAAAGAAATGAAATAATGGCTTTCTTAGAAATTGAAGATTTATATGGAACTATGGAGGTAATTGTCTTTCCTAGAACCTTACAACAATATAATACTATTGTAAATGAAGAGAATATAGTTTATATTAAAGGTAGATTAAGTATACAAGAAGAGGAGAATGCTAAAATAATAGCTCAAGAAATAAAAGATATAAATGATAAAACTCCTTTTGTAGAAAATCAAAAAAAGGTATATAATAAACAAGTAAATAATATAGAGGAAAGTTTATTTCTAAAGATAGAAGATATAAATGATAAAGAAAACCTACAAAAAATAGAAAATATTTTAAAACTTTATCCCGGTAGAGATGAAGTATTCTTATGTACTACTGTGCCAAAGAAAAAATACAAATGGAATGGAAATGTTACAATTTCCAATGTTTTAATTGAAAATTTAAAGCAAATATTAAATGAAACTTGTATTAAAATTGTATCACAGTAATAAAATAATATAAAATACCCAAAAATATAATACGATATAGCTAAATTTTTTCCAAAAATATGGTATAATATCGTAGTATATGAATTGGGTAAGTTTTTTTAATTGACATGGGATAAATAATACGTATAGGGACTAAAAATGTCCCTTGGGAAAATGGTTTTAGGAGGTAGCTTATGAAAACAATAGGAATATTAACAAGTGGTGGAGATGCTCCAGGAATGAACGCCGCTATAAGAGCAGTCGTAAGATCAGCAATCTATTATGGTTGCAAAGTGTATGGAATTAATAGGGGATATAAGGGATTAATAGAAGATGACGTACAAGAAATGAACTTATCATCAGTAGGTGACATTATACATAGGGGAGGAACTATTTTAAAATCTTCAAGATGTGAAGAGTTTAAAACTGAAGAAGGAAGAAAAATAGCAGTTAAGGTTCTTAAAAAATATGGGATAGATTGTCTAGTTGTAATTGGAGGAGATGGTTCATTTAATGGGGCAAGTAAATTAAGTGAATTAGGGTTCCCAGCAATAGGGATACCAGGAACAATAGATAATGATTTAGCATATACAGACTATACAATTGGATATTTCACAGCTATAGAAACAGTAATTGATGCTATCGGTAAAATAAGGGATACATCATCTTCTCATGAAAGGGTTAACATTGTTGAAGTTATGGGAAGACACTGCGGGGATTTAGCTTTATATGCTGGTCTTGCTGGTGGTGCAGAAACAATAATACTACCAGAACATCCAGAAAATATAGAAACTGTATGTGACAGATTAGAAACAACTAAAAAAAGAGGTAAAAAACACAGCATAATCGTTTTAGCTGAAGGTGTAGGGAATGCACATGAAATAGGAAAACAAATAGCAGAAAGAACAGGTTCAGATTTGAGAGTAACAATTCTTGGACATGTACAAAGAGGTGGTAGTCCGACTGCATTTGACCGTATCCTAGCAAGTAGATTAGGGGTAAGAGCAGTAGAATTATTACTAGATGGTAAGTCTGCTAGAGTAGTTGGATTAAGAGATGATAAAGTTATCGACATGGACATACATGAAGCTTTAGCTATGAAAAAAGATTTTGATAAGTATACTTATAAAATGACACAAATTCTATCTATATAGTGCTATAAAAGTCAAAAATACTATTTTTTATAGTTTTAATTATATAATAATTTATGTAACAAGATTTAGGAGGATAACATTTATGTTAAAAAACGCAAAAAAAACTAAAATAGTTTGTACACTAGGACCAGCTTCTGATAGCGAAGAGGTATTAACACAATTAGTAGAAAATGGTCTTAATGTGTGTAGATTTAACTTCTCTCATGGGGATCATGCAGAACAAAAGGTAAGAATGGATACTGCGAAAAGGGTAAGGGAAAAATTAAATGTTCCAGTAGCATTATTATTAGACACTAAAGGTCCAGAAATAAGAACAGGAAAATTTGCAGACCCAGAAGTTCTTTTAGAGCAAGGTCAACAATTCATAGTAACTATGGATGATGTTTTAGGAACAAAAGAAAAATGTACAGTAAGTTATAAAGAATTAGTTAACGATGTTAAAGTTGGGGATACTATACTTATCGATGACGGTCTTGTTGGATTAAAAATAAACGAAATAAAAGGGAATGATATAATCTGTACTGTTGAAAACTCAGGAATAGTTAAAAACCACAAAGGTGTTAACTTACCAGGTGTAAAAATAAACTTACCAGCATTAACACCAAAAGATATAAGTGATATAGAATTTGGTATAGAACAAGATATCGATTTTATAGCAGCATCTTTCGTTAGAAAAGCTTCTGACGTATTAGCTATAAGAGAAATATTAGAAAACAACAATGCTACTCATATACAAATAATATCTAAAATAGAAAACCAAGAAGGTGTAGAAAACTTAGATGAAATATTACAAGTTTCTGATGGTTTAATGGTAGCAAGAGGGGACTTAGGAGTTGAAGTTCCAACAGAAGAAATGCCAATAATACAAAAAGACATGATAAGAAAATGTAATGAATTAGGGAAACCAGTTATAACTGCTACTCAAATGTTAGACTCTATGATAAGAAATCCTAGACCAACAAGAGCAGAAGTAACAGACGTTGCAAACGCTATATATGATGGAACTGATGCAATAATGCTTTCAGGAGAAACTGCTGCAGGTAAATACCCTGTTGAAGCTGTTAAAGTTATGGCATCTATATCAAAAAGAATAGAAGAAACTTTAAAATATGAAGAAATACTAAGAGAAAGAAACTTAAAAGGTTCTACAGTAACAGATGCTATAAGTTATGCTACTTGCACAACTGCAATAGAATTAAATGCTTCTGCAATAGTATCTTCAACTTCTTCTGGATATACAGCTAGAATGGTATCTAAATTTAGACCTAAAACACCTATCATAGCTGCTACTGATAGCGAAAGAACTAGAAGACAATTAGCTTTAAGCTGGGGAGTTTATTCAGTACAAGCTGATCAAGCAAAAAATACAGATGATGTTATAGAATATTCTATAAATGCTGCTAAAGAGGCAGATTATGTAAAACAAGGTGAATTAGTTGTAGTAACTGCTGGTGTACCAGTTGGTGAAAGTGGAACTACTAACTTAATAAAAGTTCACGTAATGAGTGAAGAAATAGCAATGGGTATGGGTGTAGGTAGAGACACTGTTGAAGGAAGAGTTAAAATCGTAAAAGATGGAGAAACTTGTGTAGACTTCAACGAAGGTGATATATTAGTTACATCTATGACAAATTCAGATATGAATCAATATATTGAAAAAGCTGCTGCTATAGTAACAGAAGAAGGTGGAATGACTTCTCATGCTGCTATAGTTGGTATAAACTTAGGGAAACCAGTTGTAATGTCAGCTTCTGATATAATGAATAAAGTTGAAAATGGGGAAATAGTAACTGTAGATGCTACTAGAGGAGTAGTTTATAGAGGCTCAAGTAGAGTTTTATAAGAAATTGTTATCCTAAATTGTCAAATTACGTAGCTGCAAACTTCTGGTACAATCAAGGTGCTAAAAGAATAGTAACTGCAAGGGAGATGTCTTTTGC
>NZ_JADPET010000150.1 GCF_015667935.1 Clostridium sp. 1001270J_160509_D11
ATTGAGTATAGATATCAAATTTCCTATGAATTCAAGAAAGTATATACAAAATATATGTGATGACTTTTTTGATTTTTACTATTTTATAATGAATACTCTATTATTTTATCTATTAATTCGCTATAAGATATACCTTTAGCATTTGCACTTCTAGGTATTAAACTAGTTACTGTCATTCCTGGAAGAGTATTTAACTCAAGAACATAGAATTTACCATTTGATAATATAAAGTCTACTCTTACAAATGCTCTACAGTTAAATGCATCCCAACATTGTTTAGTTCTCATATTTATTTCGTTTTGAAGTGATTCTTCTAAATAAACAACTTCTTCAGTTGCAGCTTTATCACCAGTTGCATATTTTGATTCATAGTCGAAGAATTCATTTGGTGAACTTATTTTTATAGTTGGGAAAACTTCTCCGTTTAATATGAAAGAAGTGTACTCATCTCCTGGAAGATAACCTTCTATCATAACTATATCGTCAACTTCTAGACCTTTTCTTACAGCTTCATAAACATCTTCTTTTCTGTCTACTTTGAAAGTAGCTACACTAGAACCACCGCTATTTGGTTTTATAAAAACAGGATATCCCATTTTTTCTATTGCATCGTAGTCTATTGAATCAACAGATTTTGCAATTATCCATGGAGCAGTAGGTATGTCAGATGCTTTTAATACTTTTTTTGACATATTTTTATCCATGCATATTCCACTAGTTAGAGGATCACATCCTGAATATTTAATTCCCATAGACTCTAACATTGATTGTATAGTTCCATCTTCACCGTATTTACCGTGTAAAATTAATAAAGCGAAATCTACATTTTCAGGCATTTTATTAACAACATCCATTGGGTCATTTATTATTAATTCATGTACGTCATATTTATCTCTATTTATAGCATTAAGTACAGATCTACCAGAATTTAAAGATACTTCACGTTCAGATGAAATACCACCCATTATTACAACAACTTTCTTTTTCATATTTATCTCTCCTAATTAATAAAATTTTAATTCAGTAATAAGTTATATTTATTATTTACGAAGTTTTAGTAAATATAATTTACAATTTAACTTCTATGTAATTTTAAGTTAAAGTAAATACTACCGCAGCAATATTTATTATATATTAATTATATGTATAACAAAAATAAATAGAAAGTACCACGATTGTAGTAAATAATAAAGAGGGTGGTTGTTAATAAAAAAACAAACAAAAGAGAGATAACAAATTTTGTTATCTCTTAAAAATAAAATATTTTTATGTAGATTATAATAAGAAATTACCGATTATAATTCCGCAATAATTTCCTATAACATATCCTAAAGTACCTATAAGCATTATTGGCGCTATTAATTTTGTCCATCCTTTAGAAACTGCCATAGCAGCTGCTGTCGTAGGACCACCTATACATCATTAGAAGCAAGAATTGCATCTTCTAAGTTGAATTTAAATATTTTTGCACATGTAAATGTAACTAACATATTTATAAATACTACTATAAAACAGAATACTAATAATAATGGTGAATTAACTACTATAGATTGTATAGAAGCTGGAACACCTATTACAACGAAGAATATATATATTAAATATGTACCTATTTCTTGAGTGCCTCCAAGATTAGAGAAGAAATCACTAAATACAGATGCACAAATCATTGTAACAGTAGTTATTATTAAGTATTGATTTCCAAGTAAAGTATTTAAAAGTGATAAAAATGCATTACTTGTAGGTATAGTAGATGCTAAAAACTCTGCTATAGTATTTGATACAGCTACTATTACAAATGCACTACCTATAGATAAAGCTATATCTTTTAGCGATATATCTTTACGGCTCCAATAAGAAGAAGCTGTAGTTTCTCCATCTTTAATTTCTTGTTTTTCAAATTCCTCAACATGTGGATGAAGGAAGTGTTTTCTAAAGAAATTGATTGATGGTATAGTTATTAATACAAAGAAATATAATGCCATTAATAAATTGTCAGAAACGACTGCTGCAGAAACAACATCACCAGGAAGTTCAAATGCCGCCGACATAGCAGCAAAGTTAGCACAACCACCGATATAAGAACCAGTCATCATACCAGCAACTTGAGCTAAGAAAGGTATTTTACTAGCTAAGAAGTAAAAACCTACTACGGCACCTGCCATTGTACCTATTGCACTTAACAGATAAATGACAAGCATTTTAACACTTTCTTTCCAAATTTTCTTTATATCACATTGATATAGTAAAAGTGTAATTGCAAGTGGAACAACATAAGTCCAAACGTTATCATATTTATAAATTAAATAAAATAAAAGTACCACGATTATCTATAATCATATATATTGTGGTAGATAATACAAAAACTAGCAAAAAAGTATTAAAAAGTAAAAAAGTAGATAACATATGATATGTTATCTACTTAATATATAGAGATTTTTAGTTTTATAGATAAATAGAAATAAAAAATTTAAAGGACTTGTTGGATAACTCGAAAGGCATTTTTGTATCCTATTTTTTCTATCTCATCTTGTGTATATCCGCGTTTTTGAAGCTCTTTTATTAAATTAGGAGTATCCTTAAACTCTTTTAATCCAAGCACATTAGGATTTGATGTATCTTCTAAAAATGCAGATAAACAGTCTTGGTCTATAAATCCAGAAAAATCAAATCCACAAGAAATATGATCAATACCGACTAAATCGGCCATATAATCTATATGATTTACTAAATCACCTACATCTGCTCTTTGCCAATTTTTATAATCTACAAAGTCTCTGTAGCCATTTATACCGATTATACCGCCACTTTCAGCAATCGCTTTAATCTGATTATCAGTAAGATTTCTTCTATGATCTGATAAAGCTTTTACGTTTGAGTGTGAAGCTATTACAGGTTTTGTGGCGATATTCATAATATCCCAAAATGATTTTTCGTTTGCATGTGATACATCTACTATCATTTTTAATTCTTCGAGCTTTCTAACAGCGTTTTTACCAGAGTCTGTAAGTCCTCTAAGTGGATCTCCTCCAACACCAGTTGCAAGTGCATTTTGTTCATTCCATGTAAGTGATGCATGTCTAGCTCCAACTACATCATAAAAATAATGAAGCATATCTACATCTTCGCCTATATAACTAAGACCTTCCATACCTACTAAAACACTTAATTTATCTTGTTTTAAAGCGACTTCAAAATCAGAAAACTGTTTAATTTGTTTTATAATATCAGAATTTGAATTTATTTCTTCAGTTAAACACTCTACAACTTGTTTAACTCTTTTTTGTGGACATTTATCATAAGGTGGGTCTATCCAAATTACATATATTCCACCGATTAAATTTGCGTTTTTTAATTCATCTAAATAATGATTTTTTATAATGTCTTTTTCACCTTTTAACATTTTTACAGTTACATCAGTGAATAAATCAGAATGACAATCAAATACCATTTTAAAACCTACTTTCTACTTATACTGAAATGTTTAATTATATTATAATTTATTAAAATACAGATAAAATTGCAATAAAAATTTAGTGTTTTTAAATTAAAATTAATGTAAATTCTATTGTTGGGAATTATAATAAAATAGTACAAAGATTAAAAATAGGAGAGTAATTATGAAAGCAGAAATTATAACAGTTGGAACAGAGATTTTATTAGGAGATATATTAAATACTAATAGTAGATATTTAGCTAGAGAGCTTGCAGGTATGGGGATAGAAGTTTACTATCAACTAACTGTAGGAGATAATGAAGAGAGATTATTAAGCACATTAAAAGAAAGTCTAAATAGAAGTGATATTGTTATATGTACTGGAGGTCTTGGGCCGACAGAAGACGATATAACTAAAGAAGTTTGTGCAAAATGCTTTGATTATAAACTTGAGTTACATAAACCATCATTAGAAGCTATGTTAGAGAGATTTAAACATATGAATAGAGTGCCGACTAAAAATAATGAAAAGCAAGCTTATTTCCCAAAAGAAGCATATATACTTAAAAATGACAATGGGACAGCGCCAGGTTGCATTATGGAAAAAGACAATAAAATGATAATTGTACTTCCAGGACCGCCAAAAGAAATGGAAGCTATGTTTGAAAATTATGTAAAACCTTATTTATCAAAACTTACAGATGATGTAATAGAATCAGAAGTACTTAGAATAATAGGTGTTGGAGAGTCTCAAGTCGAAAATGATATAATAGATATAATAGATTCACAAACTAATCCAACTATAGCTACTTATGCAAAAGGTTATGAGTGTACGCTTAGAATTACAGCCAAAGCAAAAAATATAGATGAAGCTAGAAATCTTATAAAACCTATGTCAGATGAGATGAAAAAAAGATTTAAACAGAATTTATATGCTACTGGAGAGACTAGTATAGAAGAAGTTGTATCAAAAATATTAGTAGAACATGATTTAAAAATTGCTGTTGCAGAATCATGCACAGGAGGTATGGTATCAGCAAACCTTATAAATTATCCGGGAATATCTTCTGTGTTTATGGAAGGATGCGTAACTTATTCTAACGAAGCAAAGATGAAATCGCTAGGAGTAAAAAAAGAAACACTAGATATATATGGAGCAGTCAGCAGTGAGTGTGCAAAAGAGATGGCTTGTGGTGTGGCAGCTAGATACAATACAAATGTAGGAATTGCGACAACTGGGATAGCTGGACCTGGTGGAGGAAGTGATGAAAAGCCAGTTGGTCTAGTTTATTTTGGAATTTATATAAATGGAGATGTTATTTCAAAGAAATATGTATTTAATGGAGATAGACAACAAATAAGAGAAAGAGCTACAAAGACTATATTAAATGATTTGAGATTAGAATTATTAAAGAAAATAAAATAATATTAAAATAAGTATATAATAAGTAATTTCATAAATTATTTTTATAAAGTTAAATTTAAGCAAGTGATGTATAAATCACTTGTTTTTCTTTTTTTTAAGAATATAATTTTAGTAAGAAGGGGGAGGGGAAAATGAGACTTAATAATAAAATAATAGAAGTTAGGCAACTTCAAAAATCTTATAAAGATGTAAAAGCTGTCAATGGAATAGATTTTTATGTTGAAGAGGGAGAGTTATTTGCATTTTTAGGATTAAATGGTGCAGGAAAATCGACTACTATAGATATGTTGTGTACGTTTTTAAAACTAGATAGAGGAAGTATAAAAATAAACAACTATGAAGTTGGAAAAGATGATGAAAAAATAAAATCATTAGTAGGAGTAGTATTTCAAGAAAGTGTATTAGATGAACTTTTAACTGTAAAAGAAAACTTAATAACTAGAAGTAAATTATATAACATGTCAAAAGATGAGTTTAATAAAAATTTAGAAGAAATAGCAGATATTACTGGAATAAGAGAAATTATAAATAGACAATATAGAAAACTATCAGGCGGACAGAGAAGAAGAGTAGATATTGCAAGAGCACTTATAAATAAACCTAAGATATTATTTTTGGATGAACCAACTACAGGATTAGATACTAAAACAAGAAAAAACGTATGGGAGATGATAAGAACTTTGCAAAAAGATAATAATATGACGGTATTTCTTACGACTCATTATATGGAGGAGGCATCAAAAGCCGACTATATAGTAGTTATGGACAAAGGGGTTATAGCAGCAAAGGGTACAACTGATGAATTAAAAGAAAAATATGCTAAAGACAAGATGATAATATATTTTGACGATGAGAAAAGTGATTTTATCGAAAACTATCTAAAAGAAAATAATTATGAGTTCTTTATACAAAACAACAATATAACTATAGAGATAAATACAACATTAGATAGTATAAAAATAATAGATGATTGTAGAATTTATATAAACTCTTTTGAAGTAATAAAAGGTAGCATGGACGATGTATTTTTAAATATTACAAAGGGGGATAAATAAGTGATTACTTTTATAAATAGAAATTTAAAGATGTTTTTTAGAGATAAAACAGCAGTATTTTTTTCACTATTAGCAGTATTTATTGTATTGGGATTATATATAGTATTTTTAGGGGATGTATGGGTAGATTCTTTTAAAGAAATAAAAGGTGCAAAAAATCTAATGAATTGCTGGATTATGGCTGGACTTATTGGAGTAACATCAGTAACTGCTAATATAGGAGCGTTTGGAATAATGGTTGAGGATAAAAGTAAAAATAAAATAAAAGATTTTGTTGTATCTCCAATGAAAAATTATAAAATTATGGGAGGATATATATTGAGTTCTTTTATAGTTGGGAGCATAATGTCTATAATCGCTTTAATAATTTCACAAGCATATCTATTATATAGTAAAGCAGAGTTGCTGTCATTTAATCAACTTATAGAAGTCGTAATAATCATACTTTTAACTACATTATCAAATAGCGCGATGATATTATTTATAGTATCTTTATTTAATAGTCAAAAGGCATTTTCAACAGCGAGTTCGATAATTGGAACATTGATAGGATTTATAACTGGGATTTATCTGCCAATTTCTATGTTGCCTAAAAATGTTCAACTAATAGTCAAGTTGTTTCCAACATCACACGGAATAAGCATATTAAGACAGATATTTATGGAAAAGCAAATGAATGAGTCGTTTGCAAATATATCGGGAAGCTATATGGATGAGTTTAAAGAAGCTATGGGTGTAGTATATTATATAGACGATAAGATAATAACAAATACTACAATATACCTACAACAGAAACTGGGACTAGACATAGAACAGCAGAAAGAGTTGCAAAACAAACAGGAGCAATT
>NZ_JADPET010000151.1 GCF_015667935.1 Clostridium sp. 1001270J_160509_D11
ATTTTGTATAAATATACACCTTTCTCTTTTAATTATATATATTAAATAAATTTATAGTAGTGGAGCAAACATCCTTATAATTAACCTTCCAAACTTTCTTATCACACTAGTATTTTTACATTCGGCCATAGTAACTTTATGGCATTTCTTCAATGTATCTAAATAATCTTTTTTTATATCACTTATACTATCTGTTTTATAAAGCCATACACCACATTCATAATGTAAGTACAAACTTCTAAAGTCCAAATTTATACTTCCAACTACTGCGTATTCATCATCTACAACAAAGGTCTTGGCATGCATAAACCCAGGTATAAATTCATAAATCTCTATCCCATCTTTTATAAATGATTCATAATATGATTTTGTAACAGCGTGGACAAATTTTTTATCAGGTATATAAGGTGTTACTATCTTAATATCTACGCCAGATTTTGATGCTATTTTAAGTGCAGTCGCCATCTCATTGTCGATTATTAAGTATGGAGTATTTATATAAATATAATCTTTTGCTTTATTTATCAAGTTTAAATATACAGTCTCACCTATTGGTTCATTTATAAGAGGACTGTCATCAAAAGGCTGTACATATCCATTTGTGTTGTAATATTTATCTTTAGATGGTTTAAATCTCATATAATCTTCTTCTCGATTATCTATATAGTCCCACATAGATAAAAACATTCTAGTCAAATTCCAAACTGCATCACCTTTTAACATTATAGCTGCATCTTTCCAATATCCATGCTTTTCATATTCATTTATATATTCATCAGCTAAGTTTATACCTCCTGTAAATCCTACATCCCCATCTATCACTACTATTTTTCTGTGGTCTCTATTATTAAGCCTTCTTGTAAAAAAGGGTTTAACCGGATTAAATACCTTGCATTTTATACCCTTAGCTTCTAATTTTTTTTGATAATTATGTGGTAGTGTAATTATACACCCTACATCATCATAAATAACCCTCACATCAACACCTTGTTTTACTTTTTCTTCTAAAATTTCTAATATTGAGTTGAACATTTTTCCCTCTTGTATTATAAAATACTCTAAAAAAATAAACTTTTTAGCTTTTTTCAATTCTTTCAAAAGAGCTTCAAACTTCTCCTCCCCAATTTTAAAATAAGTCGTCTCTGTATTATTATAAACAGGGCATTTTGCATAATTTAATATATATTCACTTTGATTTTTTGCATATATATTATCTTCTTGTAGTTTTTGCATTATTTTATCATTTTGTTTTAAAGAGTGTGTCATCTCTATATTTTGTATCGCCATCTTAAGCTTTTCTCTTGCACTGAGTTTATTTCCACCGTATAGTAGATAAAAAAGCCCACCAAATACAGGGAAAATCATCACAGGAATAATCCATGCAATTTTATAACTAGGATTACTTTTACTATTAGTAATTATAAAAACTATTACAATGCTAAGTGCTAGAGAAGCTATATAGAAGTTAAAGAAATACTCACTATATTGTAATAAGAAAAATATTATTATTGCTACTTGTATTAAAAACGAAATTGCCAGAAGTATTATTCTCTGTACAGATCTTTTAAATAAAATATTCATAAATTCCCCTCTTTTGCAATATATTCACTATTATTATATGTTTTTATTTCAGTACTGATATAAATTTAAAAAGAACCACTATATGAATAATTATTACATAATGGTTCTTTTAAATCAATTTATAATGTGTATCAATTTTTTAACTAAACTAAAATAGATAATTTATCTTCTAGCATCTTTTTAGCAATTTGAGGATTTGCTTGTCCTTTTGAAGCTTTCATCACTTGACCCATTAAATAACCTGCAGCTTGTTTTTTACCAGCTTTAAAGTCTTGTATTGATTGTGGGTTATTTTGTAAAACTTCATCAACTAATTTTTCAAGTTCGTCAGATGAACTTATTTGAGTAAGTCCTTTTTCTTTTATTATAACTTCTGGTGATTTATTAGTATCGAACATCTCTGCAAATACTTCTTTACCAGCTGTCTTACTTATTTTGCCTTCATCAATAATTTTAATTAGATGAGCTAAGTTTTCAGGTTCCATTTTTATATCTTCTGGTTCTAATCCTTTAACGTTTAGAAGTCTCAACATATCTCCTAAGATATAGTTGTCTACTACTTTAGGATCTACACCAAAAGCTACAGTATCTTCATAAAAATGAGCTAGAGTTTTATTAGATATTATTATAGATGCATCTTTTTGAGGTATTTTATAATCTCTTATAAATCTTTGTTTTTTCTCTGCAGGCATTTCTGGAAGATTTTCTCTTGTTTTATCTACAAAAGACTGCTCAATTATAATAGGTGTTAAATCTGGTTCTGGGAAATATCTATAGTCATGAGCTTCTTCTTTTGAACGCATTGGTAAAGTTTTGGCTTTTGCTGCATCCCATCTTCTAGTCTCTTGTCTTATTTTATACTCTTCACCGTATTGATATAATTCTCTTTGTCTTTTTTCTTCTCTCTCTAGAGCTTTTTGAACTTCTCTAAATGAGTTTATATTTTTTATTTCGACTTTTGTTCCGTATTCTTCTTGTCCAACAGGTCTTATAGATATATTGGCATCACATCTTATTGAACCTTGTTCCATACGACAGTCAGATACTTCAGCATATTCAAGTATTCCTTTTAATTGTCTCATAAACTCTGCAGCTTCTGCAGGAGATCTTAAATCTGGCTCTGTAACTATTTCTATTAGAGGTACACCACATCTGTTGTAATCTATTAGTGAAAATGGTTCATCTTCTAAATGCACAAGTTTACCTGCATCTTCTTCTATATGTATTCTGTTTATTCTTACTTTTACTTCCCTTCCCTCAAAATCGAATTTAACTAAACCTTCACCACACATAGGTATATCGTATTGTGATGTTTGGAAGTTTTTTGTCAAGTCTGGATAGAAGTAGTTTTTTCTGTCCATCTTATTGTAGTTATTTATCTTGCAACCAAGAGCAGTTCCAGCCTTTACTGCAAGTTTTATTACATCTTCATTTAATACTGGTAAAGTCCCTGGAATACCTAAGCATATTGGACAAGTATTTTCATTAGGTTTTTTACCGAATTCTGTAGAACAGCTACAGAATATCTTTGTTTTTGTTTTTAATTCGGCATGTATTTCAAGCCCTATGACTGTTTCATATACCATAATCTACACCTCTCTATCAAATTGTAGTGCTAATTTCTTTTCAAGTTGATAAGCAACTTTGTATATCTTATCTTCGCTAAATGTATCTCCTATTAATTGGATACCTACTGGAAGTCCCTCTTTGCTCTTTCCTCCTGGCATTGACAATGCTGGCATTGTAGCTAAGTTTATATTTATTGTATATATATCAGCTAAATACATTGCAGTAGGGTCTTCACACCTTTCTCCTATTTTAAATGGAAGTATTGGAGAAACTGGTCCAAGTATTATATCGTATTTTTTAAATGCTTCTTTGAAGTCTTGTTTTAATTTTGTTCTGAATTTTTGAGCTTTATTGTAATAAGCATCATAATATCCTGATGATAATGCATATGTTCCAAGCATTATTCTTCTTTTGACTTCACTACCAAAACCTTCACTTCTACTTTTTTCTATCATATCGTCTACTGATGTGTAGTCTTTTGCTCTATATCCGTAGCTAACTGAGTTAAATCTAGCTAAGTTAGAACTAGCTTCTGCAGAAGATATTATGTAGTATGGAGCAAGCCCGTCTTTAGTTATCGGTAGGGAAAATTCTTCTACTTCACATCCTAATTCTCTCAATGCGTCTAAATCTTTAAGTACTATTTCTTTTATCTCAGGGTCTAATCCCTTTTCTTCTATAAATTCTTTTGGTATACCTATTTTCATACCTGCTATGTCTTGGCCTAATTGTTTTGTATAATCTACCTTTTCGCGTCCTTTTGCAGTAGTACAATCTAAGTCGTCTTCTCCTGCAATTATATCTAATAGATAAGCATTATCTTCTACATTCATTGAAAATGGCCCAATTTGATCAAGTGATGAACCAAAAGCTATAAGCCCAAATCTAGATACTAATCCATAAGTTGGTTTCATACCTACTATACCGCAAAATGATGCAGGTTGTCTTATTGAGCCACCAGTATCAGAACCTAGTGCTAGTGGAACCATTTCACTTCCAACAGCAGCCGCAGAACCACCAGAAGACCCACCAGGAACTCTAGTTAAATCGATTGGGTTTTTTGTAACCTTCATAGCTGAGTTTTCTGTTGAAGATCCCATAGCAAATTCATCTAAATTTGTCTTACCTATAAGTATTGCATCTTCAGCTTGTAATTTTTTAATTACTGTTGCATCATATGGTGGCACAAAATCCTCAAGCATCTTTGAGGCACAAGTTGTCTTTACACCATGTGTACATATATTATCTTTTATCGCTATAGGTATCCCAGCAAGTAATCCTAAATTCTCACCTTTAGCTACTTTTTCATCTATTTCTTGTGCTTTTTTAAGAGCTTCATCAGTTTGAAGTAATAAGAAAGCATCTACTTTATCTTCTCTTTTATCTATTGTATCTATATATGATTTAACAAGATCATAACTTTTTACTTCGCCAGATTTTATTTTAGCTACTAATTGTTTTATACTCATTATAAAGTCCTCCTACTCAATGATTTTTGGCACTTCTATTGCAGTACCTCTCATTGTTTTTACATTTCTAAATAAATCTTCTATCTCACATTTTTTAGGAATGTCTTTTCTAGTTACAGATACTGTAGGTCTTATTTCTACAACATCGTCTAAGTCTAGTGCATCTAGTGTTTTAAATTGTTGTAATATATTTTCAAATTCTTTTGCAAATTTTTCAGCTTCATCTTCGTCAAAATGTAGCTTAGCTAATTGCGCAATATATTTAACTTCATCTTTACTAATTGCCATAATAATTTCTCCTTTTAATTTTTATTTTAAAACTCTATTTAAATATGATATTTATCAAGTTTTAAATTTTATATACTACTTTATATTTATATATTACCATAACTATCTTATGGAGTTAATCTCTTCATATCTCTAGGTATAAGGGCAGCCTCTCTTATGTTTGAAAGTTTTAGTATTTTCATAGTAAGTCTTTCAAGACCTATAGCAAATCCACCATGTGGGGGCATACCGTATTTAAATGTTTCTAGATAAAAATCAAAATCTTCTGGGTTTAATCCAAATTTAATTATATTTGCCTTTAACATTTCGTAATCATGTATTCTTTGACCACCTGTAGTTATTTCAAGCCCATCGTATATTAAATCAAAGCTCTTTGTCAAAGTTTTGTCTTTATCATCAGGCATAGTATACATAGGTCTTTTTGTAACTGGGTATTTAGTTAAAAATACAAATTCTGTGCCGTATTCTTTTTTAACATAATCACAAATTAATTCTTCACCTTTTGCATCTATATTTCCAAGTGGTGATTTTTTATTGTATTTTTCAAGAAGGATTTTGTGAGCTTCATCTAAAGTTATTCTAGGTATTTTAACTTCATCAGGAAGTTTTACTTTATACATTTCTAATTCTTTTTTACAAACTCTATTTAGATGTTTAAATAAATAATCTAAAAAGCCTTCTTCTAAATCCATAAGTTCAAATTCATCTTTTATAAATCCCATCTCAACATCTAAACTCACATATTCATTTAAATGTCTCCAAGTGTTGTGAAGTTCTGCTCTATATGCATGACCTATTTCATATACTCTTTCAAATCCTGCTCCCACCATCATTTGTTTATAAAATTGTGGTGATTGAGCTAAGAAAGATCTTCTATCAAAGTAGTTTACTGTAAACATCTCTGAACCACCTTCAGTAGATGAATCTATTATTTTTGCTGTGTGTATTTGTTCAAAGTTTTTACTTCTTAAATAATCTCTAAACGCTTGCTCTATTTCATTTTGTACCTTAAATATTGCCCTTATTTCTGGCCTTCTAAGTGCTATCGTTCTATGGTCTAATTGAGTTTCTAAAGCTGCTTTATTTTTAAAACTATTTATTTCAAAAGGAAGTTTATCATAATATGTTTTTCCTAGTATTTTAATTTTATCTACAATTATTTCTATTCCACCTGGTGCTTTTTCATTTTCACTTTTTTTACCTACTACTTCTACAGCATTTTCAAGTTTTAATCCTTCTATTTGATCTTTATCTGTTACAAGTTGTACAATACCACTTTTATCTCTTAATTTTATAAATACTACACTACTCAAATCGATAATTTTATATATCCAACCTCTAAGTAGCACAACTTCATCATCTGAAACTTTAAGTTCACTTATAAAAGTTCTATCTAATGTTTTTTCTATTGTCTGCATAAATTTCACCCTTTCTTTTATACTAATTATTATTTTCCCCTTAATTTTTTCAATTAAAAAACCCGTCTCTATACTAATGTATAGGGACGGGATAATTTCCGCGGTACCACCCTAGTTGGCTAAAAGCCCAACTCTGCAAAGTACTAATATACTTTTTCTCCTTTAACGGTGAGACTCCGTTTAGCTTTACTCTTATAAAGTATAATTTCTTCTAACTACTCCAAAGTGTTATTTCAATTTAAGTATCATATAGAGCTTCCACCATCCTCTACTCTCTGTAAATCTATCTTAAATTTACTTTCTTTTTCACTGTATTTAGCTTATTGATTTCTTATTATGTATACATTGTAGGATAAAAAATATATATTCGCAACAATATTTTTTATTTTTTTCGTATTTTTTTAATTTTCTCTAAATTTATATTTATATTATATCTGCTTTTTATAAAATTATACAATTTTATATTAAAAT
>NZ_JADPET010000152.1 GCF_015667935.1 Clostridium sp. 1001270J_160509_D11
GAGAAAAGGAGCCGATATGACACATTTTCTTAGATATGAAAATATGGCAGAAAATCTAGTTGAAGTAGGAAAAATAGAAAATAAATTTTTAGATTCTATAAAACTTGCTGGAGTTTTAGAACCATTTCATTCAGAATTTAATTTAGATTATTTAAAAAGTGAAATAACTACAAAGAAAGATAATAAAAAACAAGGTGGGTTATATGATGTATTAGATAATATAGATGTTGTAAATTCACTTATACTTAGATTTAAAGATAAATTAGAAAAAGAAGATAAACTCACACTATATCCGATTACTTTTGAGATAGATTCATACTTAAATAAGTTTTCACTTGAAAACTGGGAGTGGTCTGAGTTTATAAATAATGCAGACTATAGTTTAAGCAATAAGACAAAAACACTTTATATAGATGATAAAAAAACTAATAAAAAAGATAATTTAAAAGAACAAGAGATATTTGCATTAATAGGAGAAAACAAGTCACATTATGAAGAATTATTAAAAGACAAAAGTATTTGGACAAGCAAAAAGGGATTTATATACGAGTTTAGACAAGGTCAATATGAAATGACTAAATTAATAAGAGAGACTTTTAACAAAAATACAAGTAATATAGCTTGTATAGAAGCTCCAACTGGTATAGGGAAAAGCGTTGGATATTTACTTCCGGCAGTATTAGAAGCTAGATATGCAAAAAAAAGAATAATAGTTTCAACAGCGACAAAAGAGCTTCAAGTACAATTAATACATAAGGACTTGCCAAATATAATAAATTCATTAGGTCTTTCTGGAAAGGTGAGCTACGGATATATAAAAGGAAAAAACAACTATATATGCAAAAGCAAATTTTATGAATATAAAAAAGATTATAACCCAGAAAATGCGACTTATAACGATATACTATCTATAATAATTATCGAAAATCTAATTAAAGATGGAATATATGGAGATATAGAAGAAATAAATTATCTACTTTTAGAGACTTTTCCAAATCTGCAAAGTCATATAAACAAAGTAGTATGTGATGTTGATTTGTGTAAGCCTAAAAAATGTTTTGAGAGTTGTCTTTATAAAAAGAGAGTAGAAGAGTTAAAAGACGAGGACATCACAGTAGTAAACCACTCATTACTTGCTAGATGGCCGTATACTGATGAAAAACCTATGGAAAATATTATAGTCGACGAAGCACATAATTTAGTTGAAAAGGGATATGATTTTTTCTCTGAAGAAATAGAATACAACGCCTTAAGACATTTTTTAAAAGAAATTTATCCAAGTGAATTTCATTCAAGTTCTAAATATTATAAAGATATAAAAGACAAGCAAAAGAGAAAAGTTAAACTTATAGATAGATTTTATTCTGAAATAAAATTAGATAGAAATATAAAACAAAAGATAAGTCACAATATAAACTTTACATTTGAGAAGATGGAAGAAATATTAAGTTTTGGATTAGATGAGGGATATTTTTCGCTCACAAATTATGATTTAAATTGGGAGATAAATCTCCAACAAGATGACAAAGTAGGTGTTTTATATAAAAATAATGAATATATACAAATGACGTATAGACCATATACTCAAATTATTAAATCCAACTTTGAATCTATACTATCAAATCTACAACAGATATTAGTATTATTTGATAGAAATATAGATGAGGACTTAGTAGACAAAGAAAGCGACATATATAAATATGGAAAATCTAAAATAAAAGACTTAGAAGATATAACAATAACTATTGGAAATTTCTTAGAATACGACAAAGACGACTTAATTGCGAGAATCATGACTATATCTGGAAAATACAATAATTTCAACTTAAAAGTAGTGCCACTTAATTTAGCAGACTTATTTAGAGAAAATATACTATCTTCATTAGATTGTGGTATTTTTGTATCGGCAACATTAAGTGTAGATGATAAGATGGATTATTTTATAAATACATTAGGTATAAATCAAGTTGAAAATACTAAAAAAATAATAAAGCCTATATATAACTATAAATCAAGAGTTCAAGTTATAAATACTACGGATATAGGTGGTTATAAGGGCGAAGATTTTATTCCAAATATGGCTGATAATATTAAACAATATGTAAAACTAAGTAATTCTAATGTATTATCATTATTTAACAGTAAAAAGAGATTAGAAGATACGTACAATATTCTTGCAGATGACTTATATGAAACAAATATAAATGTGTATATGAATAAAAAAGGGATTAAATGTTTAAAAAATGCAGAAGATAAAAGCATAGTATTAGGTTCAAAAGGTTTTTTTGAAGGAGTAGATGTGCCGGGAGATGGTCTAGTTTTTGTAACTTTAGATAAATTACCTAACTTAAATCCTACAGATCCACTTTATTTTAGTATAATGACTAAGTTCAACAAAAATTACTTTGATGTAAACTATCCTCAGATGATAATCAAGGTTAAACAAGCTTTAGGAAGACTCTTAAGAAGCAAATATGACTATGGTGTATTTGTATTATTTAATATGGGAAATAGTACTTACATCAATAAAAGATTAGAAAACAACCTTCATGGATGTATTATAACAGAGGCAAATAGAAATAATATACAAAGATATATATATCATCATCTAAAAAAGAGCAGAAAAGAAGTAATAACGACACTAATCATAGATATCTTAAAAAACAAAGATAATGAAAATAAAGTAGATTTAGTAGAATTTATAAACTCTGAAATAAAGAAACGCTCGATAAAAGGCAGCGTAAAATACTATGAAGACAAAAGTGATAAGTTATTAGTTGAATATTATAATATAAAATATATTGTAGAAATTGATAAAATATGTAAAAATTAGAATGATAGACTTTGTAGAAGGGAGAATACTCAAAAATTTTTGAGTTGAAGACAATGAATTATATTTTATTATTAGTAGGATTTGTATTTTTAATTAAAGGAGCAGATGGCTTTGTATCAGGAGCATCATCAATAGCCAAAAAATTTAATATACCGCCATTGATAATCGGACTTACAATAGTCGCATTTGGTACTTCTGCACCAGAAGCTGCAGTAAGTGTAACAGCGGCATTAAAAGGTCAAAATGATATGGCGATTGCAAATGTAGTTGGTTCTAATATATTTAACTTTTTAGTTGTAATAGGTATAACATCTATGATTAAGCCTATTAAAGTCCAAAAAAGTACAATAATAAAGGAATTTCCATTTGTGATACTGGCGAGTTTTGTATTTTCAGTGATATCACACGATACTAGATTCCAAGATGCATCACAAAACATGTTATCTAAAGCAGATGGATATATACTGCTATCATTATTCGCAATTTTTATGTACTACTTAATTGAAATGGCATTTACATCAAAAGATAATGAACAACAAGAGGAAATAGAAGAAATACCGCTTAATAAAAGTATTATCTACAGTATTTTAGGAATAATAGGAATAATAATTGGTGGACAATTAGTAGTAGATAGTGCAAGTAATATAGCTTTAGCATGGGGCATGAGCGAAAACTTAGTTGGATTAACTATAGTATCTGTTGGGACATCTCTTCCAGAACTTGTTACAAGTATAGTAGCTGCTAGAAAAGGTGAGAGTGATATAGCTATTGGTAATGCTGTAGGCTCAAATATCTTCAATTTACTATTTGTTTTAGGATTATCATCAGCAATACATAGTATAGCAATACATCCAGAAGTATTTTACGATATGCTTATAATGATACTTGCGACAATTTTAACTTATATATTTGCTATTACTAAAAAATGTATTAATAGATGGGAAGGAACAGTTTTATTTTTACTTTATGTAATTTATTTAATTTACATTATAATGAGATAAATATAATAAATAAAAAAGACTTGAAGAGTTTTTACTTCAAGTCTTTTTATATATATGATGAAAAATTTTTAATATAATAGAGGTATAATATATTATTTTAAGGGGGAAATTCTGTGAATATACAAGTTGTAATAAATCAGATGATTATACTTTTTTTAGTTATAATTATAGGATATATAGCAAATAAAGTGGGAATATTAGATAAATCCCAAAACCAAAAACTATCTTCACTAATTTTAAATATAACATGTCCAGCACTTATTTTAGCTTCTGTCAGTGATATTGAAAGTGGTGATTTTAAAATAGTTGTTCAAATATTTATAATTTCGATTATAATATATCTAGTCTTGCCGTTTATGGGGATTTTATTGGCAAAGATTTTAAAAGTACCTGAGGAAGATAGAAATTTATACAAGTTTATGACTATTTTTTCTAATATAGGTTTTATGGGATACCCTGTAATACAATCTATTTTTGGTACACAGGCTTTGTTTTTTGCATCAATATGCAATATGGTATTTAATATATTTTGTTATAGTTATGGCATTTATTTAATATCAGGAGATGACAAATTATCTTTTGATTTTAAACAACTTATAAATCCAGGGATTATATTTTCAATAATAGCTATTATAATCTACTTGACAAAATGGAAGATGCCTCAGATAATAGGGGAAACATCAAATTTAATAGGATCTATAACAACACCTCTTGCGATGATGCTTATCGGGTCTTCATTGGCAGATATACCTCCTAAAGAAGTAATAAACGATATAAGACTTTACCCATATACAATAATAAAGCAAATTATAATGCCTATTTTATTTTGGTGGGTATTGAAATTTATTGTTGTGGATAAAGTAGTTTTAGGGGTATTAGTTGTATTAGTAGCTATGCCTGTAGGTTCAAGCACAGTTATGTTTTGCAATCAATATGAAGGAAATGTAGATCTTGCATCAAAATCAATATTTATAACTACATTAGCTAGTGTATTTACTATACCAATTTTGGTATATTTACTATTTACTTGATTTTGTGTATTTTTATATATTAAACAAAGTTTAAAGTGATTAACATAAAAGGAGAAAATTATGGCAAAGAAAAAAGTATATGCTATAAAAGAAGGATTTGATTTTTCTAAAAATGAAAGAGTACAAAATAAATTAGTGGACTCATGGAGCGAGTGTCAAAAATATATAAAAGGTGTAAAAGGAGCTATCTATAAAAGTTTTGAAGATATAGATGAAGCTCAATCTTTTTTACAAAAAGGAAGTGAACTTCTTAGAAAGGGAAAAGATAAATACGACGAAGACTGTCTACATGTATATGTAGATGGAAGTTATAATTCTGCAAGCAGAAAATACTCTTACGGTGTAGTTGCTGTAAAAGATAATGTAGTAGAGTATATACATGGAGGTTCTGGTCAAAATCCAGAAGGAAATAATATAAGACAGATTGCAGGCGAGTTAAATGCAGCACTAGAAGCTACAAAATACGCATTAGATAATAAACACGATAAAGTAGTTATCTTCCACGATTATGAAGGAATATGCCACCATGCAACAGGATTTTGGCAAAGAAAAGACAAATCTTCACAAGAATACTATGAAAAGATGAATACCTTTATAAAACAAGGAATAAAAATTCAGTTTGTCCAAGTAAAAAGCCACGAAGAAGATTTATTTAATGAAATGGCAGATACAATATGCAAAAGGGAATTAAATATAGATAATGATGGAGTATTAGAAAAATATTTATCAAAAAACACTATAAAAGTAAAAGATGAAGAGATTAAGAAAAAGCTAGACAAATTAGTCATAAAAGGAAAAGAAAATATTATAGTACAAGGGCAAGAGACAAATATAGAAAAAACACCTCAGATAGAAAGTTTACATAAATCACAAGATACAGAAGATAAAAACGAGATAATAAAAAATATAAATCAAGTACTTAAAGATTTAGAATATGAAAGATTAGAAGAAGTGCTTAAGTATGTAAAAAGAAAGAAAAATCAAAAAAAATAATTTTAAAGAGGCTATTTTAAAACAGATTTTAGATGTTTATAGTAGCCTCTTTTTTATAACAATTTAAAAATGAAATTTATGGGATGGAAAGAAAAATAATAAAAAGGTATAGAAAAGTTATTTATTAGATATAACTGGTGATTCATTAATAAATAAATTGTTTATAGATATATAGTATATAAAATATGCTATATTGTAATTAGATACAAAATGACCTATTTTATCATCTGTAGATGTGAGAAACTCGCCTTTTTTTCGAGAGGGAGCAGTATGTATGATTTTTATTACTGTCCAATTTAAGTTGGACTCTTCTAAAAGATTAAATGTATGTTCAAAATCTTTTTTATAGCTTTTATACAAAATATTATTAAGTGAAATAGAGATTAGTGGATTGATTTTGCCTGTATTTTTATTGTTTATTAATCTAGAGATAGTTATAAATCTCTTTTTATCTAATTTAATCATTTCTTTTATTATCGTTTTATTAGAAATTTTATTTACATAGTAACTTCTGTTTTTAAACATCTTAAAATCGGGTCTAAATGCGTTTATTACGATATCTGCATTTTTTATTGCTTTATCTACTAAAAGTGGATCATATGCATGTCCAACTATTATATTTAGTTTTTTTGATGGAAGTTTTATTGAACCTGGCTTATCTATAAAAGCTGTAACTTTATGGTTGTCATTTATAAAAAATTCTATTAAGTATTTACCAATAGGACTATTTGCTCCAAATATAGTTATATTCATTATTAGATTGCCAAAATTATGGCCACTCCTTTCTGTATATTTCATATGAAAATTATTTTTATAAATTTATTATATACAAAACTCATAATAATTATATTGATTTTAATTTAGTAATTTTCTATATATTATAATCTTAATATATATACGTTTTCTAACTTAA
>NZ_JADPET010000153.1 GCF_015667935.1 Clostridium sp. 1001270J_160509_D11
TACTGTAACATGAACATAAACTTATGAGCTATTTTTTTATCCATTTTTAAGTGTTGCACTTAATATGATAATTCATCATATTTAAAAATATTTAATAAAAAACTATTGCCAAATATATAAAAATAGAATACTATATAGATATATGGTTAACTACTCAAGCAACTAACCATATAAGGAGGTGGCGCTTTGAAGTTAGAACTTAATGATCATGAGCCGATATTTATCCAAATTTCAAAAGCTATAGAAGATGAGATTTTATCAGATTCAATAAAAGAGGAGATGCAAGTTCCGTCTACTACAGAGTTATCAAAATTTTATAAAATCAATCCAGCTACAGTTTTGAAAGGTGTGAATATATTGGTCGATAAGGAGATTTTGTTTAAAAAGAGGGGTATAGGTATGTTTGTATCTAAAGGTGCAAAAGAGATAATTAAAAATGGAAGAAAAGATAATTTTAAAGAAGTTTATTTAAAAGATTTGATTTCAGAAGCAAAAAAGCTTGGAATTACAAAAAAAGAACTTTTAGATATGATAAGTGATTTTAAGGAGGAGTAATATGGATTTGGCAATAGAAATAAAAAACTTAAATCATAGCTTTGGGAAAAAAATAATCTGTAATAATATGAATATAAACTTTGAATACGGAAAGATTTATGGTCTTTTAGGGAAAAATGGTACTGGAAAGAGTACACTTATCAACTTAATCGGCAATCAGCTTGTATGTAAAAGTGGTGAAATTAAGATATTTGGAAAAACTGTTAAAGAAGATATTTCAGTTTTGGAGGATATATGTATTGTAAGAGAGAAGGAGTTTTTCCTAAAAGATTATAAGGTTAAAAGCATTTTTAATATGCATTCTAAATTTTATAAAAACTATGATTATAACTTACAAAACAAATTATGTAGATTGTTTGAAATAAACGAAAAACTTACATATAAAAGTTTGTCTAGAGGTCAAAAGACCTTGCTTTCAAATATAATCGGAATTTGTTCAAACTGTCCTATCACAATATTTGACGAGCCGACAGTCGGGCTAGATGCAGTAAATAGAAATTATTTTTATGACGTTCTTATCGAAAGTTATAGTGAAAATCCAAGAACAATAATAATTGCAACTCACTTAATTGAAGAAGTTGAAAATCTATTAGAAGAAGTTGTAATAATAAAAGACGGGGATGTAAAAATTACTGATAACTTAGAAAATATAAGACAAAAGGCTTATTTTATAAGCGGAAATAAAAATAAGATAAATAATATTTTTGAGCTTAAAGATCAAAGGCCATTAAAACATTTTGGAGATAATTATACTTACTGGTATTACGGCGATTTGAATAAAACTATAAAAAATAAGATGGACGATTTTAATATATCTTATGAAAATATATCGCTTAATGAGTTATTTTTAAGCATGAATAGAAAGGATGTGACTTTATATGAATAAAAATCCGTTTTATGAAATTTTCAAAGGATATATTCCAAAACTTATAATGATAATATTTATATTGATTGCTGTGAACAATATAATCCCATTTATAAGCGGTATGAGAGATTATTTTTCAAATAATAGAGATGGGTTAATTTTTATAAATAGAACGTCTGATATATGTTATTTGGGGGTATTTCTTTTAACTTTAATATTTACGAATAACTTCATACCGCAGATGTTAAACATAAGAGGGGACAGAGGCGCTTGTATAAAATCATTTTTTAAGATTATGTTAATTGTTATAATACTAGCTTTAGTATCTGGATTAGTAGTCGAATTTTCTTTAGATTATATATGCAAATTATATAATATAAAAGCCGAATTTTATACTAGAACAAGCACAGTAGAGTGGCTTGGAGAAGGTATGGACAATATATTTATAATTTCAGGAATTAGATTTTTAAACAGCTTGTTTTTTATGTCAATCGCCTATATTTGTGGTTCTATGTTTTATAGATTAAAAATGAAATACAATATTTTAGTTTTTATATTAATTCCGGGTATATTATTGGGAGTTGTATTTAATATTTTATTTAGTAATAGCTATATTGGAGATAAACTTGGAACAATAGCGTGGAGCATAACTTGTTTTGTTGAAAAGCCGATCGTAACGATTGTTTTAGAAGTTTTACTTACAGCATTATTTACGATAATCGGAAATAAATTTTTAAAAAATGCGCCGATTGCAGAATATGCTCACGATTTAATATAAACAAAAAAGTAGGTATTATACTAAGTGATGTAATACCTACTTTTTTTAATATTTTCCTATAACAATCATAAAGAACCATATAATCATAAACGGTACATTTAGCATTAGCACCCATGATGGGGCGAAAGGACTTATTATGCTATAGCCTGCGATAAAGATTCCAGCAAGTACACCACACACCTTAATAACTTTATTACTTGTTGTAAATGCAGATGATATCAACCAAATTCCTTCAAAACAGTGCGCAGCAAGTCTTATTGTTAGACATAAAGAAAGACCATTTTGGACTGCAATGCCAAGAGAAGCATCTCCAAGGATGCTATAAAAATTGTTTATATAGAGAATACCGCTTAATATATCGAGTACAATCCAAAAGATACCAGCTGTTTTACCCCATTTAGGAGTTGCTAATTTGTTGATAAAGAAAAACATAGAAATGTGCCATATTATACCGAAATATTCTCTTACATATTCGCCAATTCCACCGTTTAATGCAAAAAGTGGCATAGAACATAGTAATATCACAAAGGATATCGTAGCCAAGGTTTTAAGTGGTGGTAAGTAATCATCTTCCATTTTAAAAGATACATTTAATTTTTCTTTCATAATAACCTCCATTTTAAGCAAAAATGCTTTATTAAAAATAATAAATATATTTGGTAAAGTCATTTTAATATACAAAAAGAAATGCTACAATAGTATCACAACTTATAAAACGGAGGCGATATAAATTGTATCATATCAAGCATGATAAACGTGTATATAAGTCAGCAAATCTTATATGTGATGGATTAGCAGAGATGTTAAAAGTGAAATATTACAGCAATTGTAAAAAGTAGACGATATGATATATTTTTATTTTCTACAAGAAAAAAAGAAAGTCAACTTATACAGAATATAGAAGTTGAAATGAATAAGCATGATTTGATGTATTGTACTCCCATACTTAATCAAATAGCCTTCGTAGCACTTGAAATTTGGGTAGAGAATGGTTGTAAGGAAAGTGCAGAAGAACTTTATAGTATTTTGAAACGAGAATTGAAGATAATCAGTGAAAATATGTAGTAAAAAAGGAGTGAATAGAATCACAAATTTTTAATTGTATTCACTCCTTTTTTAACACATATGAATTATATTAATTTATACATAGCCACAAATTATAAATTATATATATGTGTTTTAAAAATAGTTTTATTATAATATAAACTATTTTAATAAATAAAACTGGGAGTTAGACAAAATGGATTTTTTAAAATATTTTTTTAGAAAAACATCAAAATACTGTAATTTTAAGATGTTTGGATGGCAGCATATAGCTATATTATTCATAGGTACTTTGGGTATAATATCTATGATAAAGAGAATTGCTGTAAATAGGAAATTCGAAAAAATTATAGGTATAGTATTATTATCACAACAAATAATATTATATGCATGGTATTTACTATCAAAATACCATGTATTAACTGAAGGTCTACCATTATATCATTGCAGAGTTGCAATAATACTTATGGGAATTGGACTATTATTTAATAAAAGTATCTGTAGAAAATTAGGTTCTATGTGGGGATTGATAGGTGCAGTATTTGCATTAATATATCCATCAGGATTAGACCCATTTTTATTTCCTCATATAACTCAATTTTCTTTCTTCATAGGACACCTATTCCTTCTTTGGGGTTCTGTTTATTGCATATTTATAGAATGTGTTAAATTTGATAAAAAGGACTTTAAAACAGCTATATATTTCACTAATATATACCATGTATCTATGTTTATATTAAATCATATAATAGGATCTAATTATGGCTTTATGAGAGTGTCACCTATTGGTATAGGTAATAATTTGCATCCATTAGTATATGGATTTATAGTTATAGGTATATTTAATTTATTAATGATTTTCATGAATGTATTGATAAATAGACAAGAAAATAGTAGTGAAACAGTAGAATTAAACCTTAATGCAAATGCTTTATAAGTAGTAAAAATTTGGGCACATTATGAAAAAACTAGCTAATTTATTATAAATTTAGCTAGTTTTATTTTTTAAACATCTATCTCAATATGTTTTACATAAAATCTATATTAGGATATCCAGGTAAATTGTACTGTCCATTTTTTAAAGGAGTACCTAAGCTATCGATAAAATTATTTAGATCTTGCAAATTTGATTTTATCTTTCTTTCTGAATAGCAGTTTTCCTTTTTGAATGTAAGAATGAGCAAAACTACCTTAGATGCATTTGCTTTTTTTGCCTCTTTTAAGACACCTTTTGTAGATGTTAAAAGTTGATATCTTATCTCCATATTCTTATATAAATCATATCCATAAATATCATTATATAGACTATTTACTCTTGTAAATTTATTGTCAGATATACTATAAAGTAATTGTTTATAATCATTATTTCCAAATAACTCTTCATGAGCTGATTTCCCAAAATCTTCATCACTCTTGGCTTCAATTCCTATTACAACTTCACTTTCCTTAACACGTAATAAGTCATGGTGACGACCACCACCTCTACCTTCAAGACTTGTTACTGCTTCGGGTTCACCATAGAATATGCTATTTGGATTGCATCCTAACTGAGACAGTATAATTTCTATTTCTTTTGGAATACATCCATTTCCACCTATTATATATTTGGCTAATTCTTTAGCACTTCTTCCATCTTTCTAGTGTAGACTTGAATTTTGGGGTGGTGCAAAGTTGTACCAATCATCTACAGAATTAATTTGCTTAGTATTTTTCTTTAATTCTAACTTGTACATTTTGTATAAAAAGCCCCCCTACTTAATTAACATTTAAGTTCATCAAGATATTTTGATGATAACTTAATTATCTCATCAAGCTTTGTTTTAGCATTAATATTATTTATTAATAATTTTCCTTACGGTATTTGCAGTTCTAATTGTAATATTATCACTTATATTAGAACTAGTAGTTCTTGACCACCAATCAGGTGCATTATTTAATATTTCTTTTAATTCTTCTTGTAAAATAATAAAAATCGGTATGTCTAAATCAAATCTGTCTTTTATCATGGATTTTATATTATCTGAAAGAATATTTTTATCATCAATATCACTTGAAAAAATAACATTACCACTATTGAGATATGTAGAAACATCTGTAAAATGAAGTTTAATAAAGCAATATATCTGTTCATATAACAATTTTATCTCCATAATTATAATTTAAATATTTCTTTAAGACATAGCGTATGACAAATGATTAAGTGTATTTCTAAGAGACTGGCGTATTTATATTTCAGAACGATTTGTTTTTTATAATTTATCTTATTAATATTTTAACACTAAAATATATTTAATGAAGGCTATTTCATAAAAATGAAATACAATAAAAAAACCTCGCATTTTGTGCGAGGTTTTCTTGTCTAAAATACAGGTACTATAACACCTTTATAATGTTCTTCTAAGAATTTTTTAGATTTTTCACTAGTTAAAACTTTTTTAAGAACTTGAATTTTTTCACTATCTACATCATCAGTTCTACTTACGAGTATATTTGTATAAGTTCCATCTAATTTTGGGCAGTAGATACTGTCTTTATTAGCATCTAAGTTAGCTGCAACAGCGTAGTTACCATTTATAAATGCGCAAGTTACATCACTTAAAAGAGATGGAAGTTGAGCTGCATTTGCTTCGATAAACTCGATTTTTTTAGGATTTTCAACTATATCTTTAACTCCAGGATTTTCAACACCATCTTTTAATTTTATTAAACCTAGCTCATCTTGTAGATATTTAAGAGCTCTTGAGCCATTTGTTGGATCATCTGGAAGAGCAAATTTGTCGCCTGCTTTTAAATCATCAATAGATTTTATTTTATAAGAATATACGTATAATGGAGATTCATATAAACCAACTACTGGTGATAATTTATAACCTTTTTCTTCTTTTGCTTTATTTAAATATGGCTCATGTTGGAATAAGTTTGCATCGATTTCACCGTTGTCTAAAGCTTCATTTGGAAGGTTGTAATCATCAAATATTGTTATTTTAAGTTCGTAACCTTCTTTTTCAATATCGTCTTTTAAATACTCAAATAAATCTCCACCAGGAACTTGAGTTGCTCCCACTTTAATTACTTTGTCTTCGGCATCTGATTTAGAGCAACCTACTGAAAGTGATAATACTGCTAATAAGCATAATACAATAGATATAATTTTTTTTGATTTCTTCATAATAAGAAATACCCCCTTGTTGTGATTTTTTAAATAAGTCTATCTTCTTATATAAAGAATTTAAAAACTAAAAAAGGTCTGAGTATAAACTCAGACCACGTTATCAGTTTATACTTATCTTTCAGCACAATGCTGCAGGATTTAGCACCATATATAAATTATATTGGTTGCCGGGTTTCATAGGGCCAGTCCCTCCACCGCTCTTGATAAGACTTATTTAATTTATGTTATGAAGTATATTACAAATATTTTGAAAAGTCAACTGGTTTTTTGGAAATATTTGAAAAAATCTTAAATTTAAAAATAATTTATTTATAGA
>NZ_JADPET010000154.1 GCF_015667935.1 Clostridium sp. 1001270J_160509_D11
ATTTATCTATTTCTTCATTTATTCTCTTTATCATTGTTTTTCTATCTATCATATTAAATACCTGCTTCCAAATTATCTTGTAATTTTAATAATTTATTTATTAGTTGAGATTTTTCTAAATCACAAAGTCTATTGTCTTTTATATATATGTAGCAGTATGGTTTATTTGTTTTATTATTCATATATTCATAAGCACTAAAATAATATAAACTTTGAAACTCACCATCAATAATAACTTCTACTACTTTAGACTTAAATAAAGTTTTTATTTCTAAATCATCTAATGCATCTTCAAAACACTTTGGAAAATAGTAATCTTTATATTTATTTGGAATATATATTTCATTTTTAGTTTTTCTCAAAACAACTACACATGATAAAGCTTCTATCTTCATATTTTCAAATTCACTTTTTATAAATTGAACGCAATCATCTATATCATCTATATTAAAAGGATACCTAAAAATTATATTAGCACCGTCTATAGTCAATTTAGGTTCTCCTAATTCTAAAATAAGCCCTTCAATATCTACTAAATACTGTATATATTTTATAGTGCTTATACCTTCTAAAAACTCTTTTAGCCTAGATAAATATGTAGTTTTAAAATTATATAAATTATCTTTATGTCCGTCTAGTTTATAAGTATCTATTAAAGAAGACGTAACTTTTATCGTATTATCTTTATAATAATGTAGTTTAGGTGAACCTAATTTTTCTATTTTTTTAAGCTCATGAAATAAATCCTTTGTATTTTTATAATAAATACTGTCTAAACTATCAAGTATTGTACTTTCTTCAGTGAGCACTATATCTTTTATACTTTCATTTGAAAGACATTTTTCAATTGGCAGACTTATATCTAAATCGTATTCATCGAATAAAAAATTTATAATCTTGTCAAATTCTAAAATTACACTTTTTATATGTTTTTTCTTATTCATACTCCACCTTCTATTTACTCAAAAATATAGTCATTTTCTGTTATAAAATCTATTATATCGTCATTATCTAATTCTTCTATAAATAATTTCTTTACGATTTTTCTATTTAGTGAGACTAAGTCTTTAAGTGCAAGTACTGTAAATTCTGGCTTTAGTTTTAAGAAGAAATTAATTGCATTTTCAAGTTTTTCTATAAGTTCTTCATCTATATCATCTATATCATCTATAGATTTAATTTTATTTAAACATTCTAATCGAGATATTATACTTCCGATTAATAGATATATCTTATCGTGTTCTGTTGGAATTTCTATATCTTTACCTGAAAGTATATCGTCTACACTTATAAGTTCATCTTTCAATTTACAAAATTGTAAAAAACTATTACATTCAATCTCGCCAACATTTCCTTCTATTTTATATCTAAGTATATCGTCATCAAAATCGAATATATTTGTATTTAATATATCGCTTACTGCGTGCCATGTTCTCGGTGATGCAAATATCATAGAAGTGCTTTCCGGTACAAAATTATGTAGTGCCCCTGGCTTAAAATTTAAGTAGCTTATTACAAAAGAATTGATTCCATTTTTATATGCAAAGTTTTTCTTCCATATATCTAAATCATATCCTATATCGTGGATTTCAAATCTATTTGCCAGCGGTGATGGCATCTGAACAAATACACCGTTGTCGTCTTCTCTATTTCCAAGTGCAACTATAAACCACCCTTCTGGCAGTATATATTCACCTAATTTTCTGTCTTGTATTAATTGATATGCAGCAGCTTGAACTCTTTTAGGTGCTGATGTAAGCTCTTCTACTAAAAAAATTCCCCTCTCTCCATCTCTTTCTACATTTGGCAAAATATCATTTGGAAGCCACTTTGTTCTAGTTTTATCTTCGTTTGGGAAAGGAATACCTTTTAGATCTGTTTCTGTATATAATAAAAGCCTTAAATCTATAAGACCCATATTTTTTCTTTCTGTTATTTGTTTTATTACTGCAGACTTTCCTATCCCCGAAGCTCCAAGACCTAGGATAGCTCTTTTTATATTATTATCGATATTAAACTCAACTATTTTTTCAAATTGTTCTATATTAATAGTAGACATATTTTAACCCCTTTATTTTTTAATTTTAAATTTATATGATTACTTACTAAAATTTTTACATATTTATTATTTTAGAACCCTTATATCCTTCAATATTTTTTGTAGTGGCATCTTCTGTGAGACACCAAATAACATTTCTAATTAAAACATTTGGTTTTGGAAAATAGCCATCAGTCAAAACTACAGCACATATATATTTTAATTTTTCATCTTTTATATAATAAAATGCACTATCTACATTAGTTCCTTCTCCTCCAACGGGTCTAGCTTTTTTAAAATTATCTTTATCTATATCAAATACATCTTGGACTATACTATCAAAAAATATTGCCTTTCCCGTAGCATTAAAATCCTTACATATATTATAAGCCTGTGACATAAAGTTTTTTAAATCATCATCAGAAATAGAACCTGATGTATCTATTACAAATAATATATCTTCTAGTTTATTTTCATCTTCATAAGCACCGGGTAAAATAAGTTCTCTATATAGATGATTTTTATCCGGAGTATCAAAAGACAAGTCATCAGATTCGATATTACTCAAATATCGCCTTAAATACTTGTACCATGGAAGTCTAGTACCGATTAAATCTTCAATTTTTCTAATTAAACTCCCTGGCATATCCCCCATAGATTTATTTCCCTGCATTTTATTAGTGATAATACTCTCCTGGATTATCCTTCTCATGTTTGATGAAGTTTTTTGTATATTTTTAGGTCTAATTAAGTCTTCTGTTATATTTTGATAATTTATATTTTGACCTAAACCACTTTTGCCTTGACCATTGCTTTGGCTATTATCATAGATATCATCATCTTTTTTTATATTTTTATATAGAATTTCATAAAGCTGTTCAAAAGACAGTTTTTCTAGTAATGCTTTATCTTCATCACTATCTACCATTAATGAGTCTTTTGGAGGTGTAATCATAATTTGATTTCGCCTAAATTCTTCTTTTTCCATATCTATATAATAGTTTACAAGATAATCCGCAGCTACATTTGCAATCTTAATATCTTTATTTGCCATTCTAGTTGGATGCATAAAAATGCAGTGATAAAGCTGATGAAGAATATAAAAATTCCTCTCACTTTCACTTAAACTCTCCATATACTCCCTATTATAAAATATTGTCTCACCATCTGTTGATGCAATATCTGTTGTATCACTTTCTTTTAACTCACCCAATTTCATCAAAATCACACCGTAAAACGGTCTTCTTTTTATTAAATTAATCTTTAATTTACTAATACTCTCCTCTATCGTCAAATCAACCACCCCTAATTACTTTCATGACTTAATTATAACTCTTTTACATATTTTAACAATAAATTTATAAAAATCTTTATTTTAAAAACTTTTTAAAACTCTAATTTATCTTTATATATATTTACACATCTTAAAATTATCCACAATTTATAAATGAATATAATTTCAAAAATAGCCCTTATAAATCAAATAATTTATAAGGGCTATTTATAAATCTACATATAATCTTTCGTATCTGTAGGTAAATTTTTTTCTTTTAATTTATATTCTATATTTTCTTTAATTATAGAATATATAATTGCAAATAATGGAACTCCTATTATCATTCCAATAAATCCAAATAATTCTCCCGCCACTAATATAGCGAATAATATCCAGAATGCTGAAATTCCTATAGAGTCTCCTAATATCTTAGGTCCTATTATATTTCCGTCAATTTGTTGTATTATAAATATTAATACTAAGAATACAACTGCTTTTGTCGGTGATTCAAATAATACAAGTACAAAACAAGGTACTGCACCTATAAATGGTCCAAAGAATGGAATTATATTTGTAACACCTACTATTACAGATATTAATACAGCATAAGGCATTTTAGCTATTGAGAATAGTATGAAACTAAGTACACCTATTATAGCTGAATCTATAATTTTACCACTTATGAATTTTCCAAAAGTATTGTTACTTCTGTGAGTTAATTCAAATATTCTATCTGCAGTTTTTCTGCTAAACATTGCGTTTACCATCTTTTTAGATAATGCATAGAATTTTTCTTTATCTAATAATAGATAAACTGATATTATTAGACCTAATATTATATTCCAAATACTAGATACTAAAGTCATAATTATATTTGCTATAAGTGGAGCTATTTCACTTATAAATGCTATTAGTTTTGCCGATATTTCTGCTAACTTATCATTCACAAAATTTGCAAGCTGATCATTTATTTCAAAATTATTAATTAATTCTTGTGTTATACTTCGTGCATTTTCCATATATTGTGGAATTTGATTTACTATACCGACCACGCTTTCTGTAAGCTGTGGGAATACAAAATGTATACTAAGGTAAATCATAACTCCAAATGTTAAATATGTAAGTAATATCCCTATCATTCTTTTTCTACTTTGTCTTATTTTATTAAAAACTTTTATATTCACTAATACTCTTTCTTCATAGAATTTTAGAATAAAGTTTAATAAATATGCTAATACAAAGCCAATAATAAATGGATATAATATTGAAATTAAATAACTTATTTTAGCACTAAATGATCCTATTTGTGATGCAAAAAAGTAAAATAAAATACTAATACATATAACAATTAAAGAGTATACAGCAACTGTATTATATTTGCTATTCCAATTTACTTTCATTTTTCCTTCCTTTCTCGCCAATTATTATAATTGCATGATTATCATGATAAGAATAATTATGCACATAATTATTGATACTAATTTGACCATAAAAGAATTATCCTTCTTTGGCTCTTCACAATAAACTTCTTCTAAGTCTATATCTTTATTTTCAACAATATCTGCTTTTACATACATTATTTTAGTTAAGTCAATTAAAATTTCATTGTAATTATTATACTTATCTTTTCTATCAAGCAATTTTTTTATAATTTTTATTACTGGTTCATTAAAAATAGTTATTTTTTCTGGGTCTAAGTTTATGCCTTTATCTATATTTTTTAACATCTCAAATTCTGTTTTTGCTATTTTAAATGGCATTTTTTTAAATAGACAATAGTACATTACAACTCCTATTGCAAAAAAATCACTTTCTATATCTGTATAATTTATATTTAATTGATGCGGTGATAAAAATGAAATATTGTCGTTCATTCTTATATTTACTCCCCCATTTGCCTTTGTTATCCCTAAATCATATATTTTTATATTATGATTTTCATCAACTAAAATATTATCTAGTCTAATCCCTCCATGATAAAAACCTTTTTCATCAAATATACTCATAGAAGTTACCATTTGTTTCATTATAAAAATAATATTATCTAAAGTTATATTATTTTTATTTACTAAATCAAATAGGCTTATTCCATTAAAATACTCACTGACAATATAATATTTAGATTCATCAGTTATTACATCTAAAATATTTGCTACATTGTCACAATCAATATTTGACATCATCATAGATTCATCTACTAGATTGGCTATAAAAGTATCTTTTATGGTAGTATTGTCCCTTATAACTTTTATATATACATCTGAATCTAATTGTAAATCTTTTGCTCTGTATAGTTTATCTATTTGTAAATCTTCATCTTTTTCATTATCAATTTTGTATCTATTATCTATAATTAACACTTTATCTCCCTCTTCCAAAATAACTTCATCATATTATATCATAAAAGTATGTCGCTAAATGGAAATTATTTAAAACTTAAGACTTTCTTAATGAAATTTTTGTATATTTTTATTTAAATCTATATTTTAAAAATTATACATTATACACAAAGCAGATAATGTATAATTTTCTTAGAATTAAAAAAAGACAAGCATATATGCTTGTCTCTTTTATCTATCCATTATACACAGCTGTATAAATTTGTTTTGTCTCTGATTTTCCATTTTTAGTTATTGTTCTATAAGTTTTTGCCCCTTCTAAGCCATTATAAGTAAACTTTGTAGTTTTTATACTTACGCCAACTCTATCTTTAGAACATCCATAAATTTGAGCTCCAGCAACTCCTCCACCTGCATATGCAGATATATATACTGGGTGGTCAAAGTTATTTGTAAATTTAAAATCACTGTCGCCGTCATTTACCATAGCATCTCTTCCTACAGGAACATATGCTGCTTTTTTACTGTGGTTTCTAACTTGTGTTATATCAAGTCCTGATAGTAAAACTGCATTAAATAAAGTTGTAGAACCTTGACATACACCTCCACCTGGTGCGTCTTGGTAATCTCCAGCAACTATAACTGATGCATATTTAAATCCATTACTTACAATTCTAGGACCTGTTGCATCGTTGTAAGAGAAAGTTTCTCCTGGCATTACTACACTTCCATCACATCTATCTAATGCTAAGGCTATATTATAATTTCTTCCATATTGAGATTGATTAAAAGTAGTTGAATAAGATCCAAGTACTGTGTCAATACTTTTCACATCTTCTGTTTTAACTCTTGGTTGTGTAACATCTACTTTTAAAGCTATTGTCTCATAATTTTTATCTTTATAAGCCTTTTCAATCGCTTTTTTATTAGTTTCATCATCGCATTTAAGACCCGTTTGTGATTCTTTCACTGTAATTCCACCTGATACTGAAATTGTAGCATCTACATATTTTTTATTTATTTGTTTAGATACTTGTCCTATTTCTTTATCTAATTT
>NZ_JADPET010000155.1 GCF_015667935.1 Clostridium sp. 1001270J_160509_D11
ATTCAGCATTGATTATAGAAATTAAATATAGGAAAATGAGAATAATAAATATTATAAAAAAATTATAAGGGGGGATTATCTTGAGATTAAAAAATAAGCTGACAGTAATCATTTTAGTTGCATTGTCTTTATTTTCGCTGACAGGGTGTAGTAATAAAAAAACAAGTGAAGATGAAAATAATATAAATGCAACACTAGCATCTACAACATTATCAGATATGATTTACAATTCATCACAAGAAATAAACAAGGGCCCAACAAAAACCTATGGGAAGATAGCTTACCTAACTATAGATGATGGACCGTCTCAATATACTGATGAAATGGTAAAAATACTAAAAGATAATAATGTAAAAGCTACATTTTTCATGATAGATGGGAATATGAAATCTTATCCAAATCAAGTTAAAAATGCATTAGAAGCTGGAAATAGTATAGGATTTCACAGTGTAAGTCACGATATACACAAGTTGTATAAAACTCCTATGTCTGCCAAAAAAGAATTTGATACTTGTCAAAAGACTTTTGAAAAAATAACAGGAGAGACATCAAATCTTATAAGGCTGCCATTTGGAAGTAAGCCATATACTTCACAAGCATCATATGACAACATAGTAAATGCTGGATACAAAATATGGGACTGGACTTTAGACACTGAAGATTGGAAGTCTACATCACCACAAATTGTTCAAAGTATAAAACAAAATGCAAAGGGAAATGAGATAGTAATCCTTATTCATGAAAGAAAACAAACTGTTGCTGTATTAGATCAGATAATCAAGTATTTAAAATCACAAGGATATGAAATAGTTCCAATAACTCAAACACAAGAAGAGCAAAATTATTGGAATGAAAAATTAGGAAGTCAAGGTTAGAGGTAGGTGGATAAATTGAAAAAAACGCTATATTTAGGATTAGTAAGTTTATTATGCCTATCTATGATAGGATGTTCCAGTAAAAATGCATTTAAAGTAGGTGATATTGAATTTTCAAATCAAGATGTAGAGAGGGTTGAGTCGATATTGACAGCCACTTCAAACTACACAGATGCAAATTATCTTTCTGATTTTAAAAGCTCAAAAGATAATAAAGAAATAACAAGTAAAGTAATAGACTATATGATAGATAACGAAGTTGTATACCAAAAGGCTCAAAGCGAAGGCATAAAAGTAGATGAAAATGATGTAGAGCAAAAATACAATCAAATTAAAACTATGTTAGATGCAAATGCTGATTATAAAAAATCACTAGAAAAAGCTAATATAGACGAAGCATATTTGAAAGAAACTATAAAAAAAGATTTAGTAATAAATAAATATAAAGAGAAGTATGAAGAAGATTTAAAAGTTACAGATAAAGAAATAGAAACTTATTACAACAAAAATAAATCAGACTTTAAAGAAGAATCAATAGAAGCTTATCATATATTAGTTTCGACTTTAGATGATGAAAATAAACAAGTAAGCGATTCTGAAAAAGATAAATTAAAATCAAAAGCTAATAAAATAGCAGAGAAAATAAAATCTGGGAAGGATTTTGAAAAACTAGCAAAAGAGAATTCGGATGATAAAAGTACTGGTAAAAATGGCGGATATCTAGGTTATTTTACAAAGGAAGATAAAAATCCTGAATTTACAAAAAAAGTATTTAGTCTGGATAAAGGTCAAGTATCAGATGTATTTGAAACACCTTATGGCTATGAAATAGTAAAGGTGACAGATAAAAAGACAAAACAAAAATCATTAGAAGATTGTAGAGAAGATATTGTAAATAGAATACTTGCAGAAAAATATCTACAACATATAGAAAAATTAAAAGACGATACTACTATAGAAAGAAATTAAGATAAATATAAAAAAGACATACTGACAAATTACATAGGGAGTATGTCTTTTTTTAGTTGACATTATTATAAATAACGTGAATTTAATTCAATGGATGAAGCCTCCCGCGCTGAATTCTGAGTAACGTATGAAATCATTGACGCTAAACTCTGAGCAAAGGATGAAGTCGCCCACGCCCAACTTTAAGCAACGAACGAAGTCGTTGGCGATATAAACGAAGTGAATTTTAGTATGTATTATATATAATTTTATGGATACAATATATAAATATTGATTTTATAGTAAAAAGCAGTATTTATTGATAAAAATGTAAATAAGTAATATAATTTATTTAATAAATCTAAATAGGAAAAAGTTTACAAAGCATGGCTTTGTTTTCCTATTATTATAATAAGAATTATATGATTTAATAAATAATATAACTGGGAGGTAATAAAATGTATCCAACAAGGGAAGAAGCATGGGAAATTTTCACTGAATACAACAAAGATGAACATCTAATAAAACATGGATTGACTGTAGAAGGGGTAATGAGACATTTCGCCAACTTATATGGTGGCAATCCTGATGAATGGGGAGTAGTAGGACTACTTCACGATGTCGATTATGAATTATATCCAGAAGAACACTGCAAAAAAACTATAGAAATACTACAAGATAAAGGTATAGACGAAGAAGTAATTCGTGCAATAATAAGCCATGGATATGGTCTTGTAAACGATGTAAAACCAGAAACAGATATGGAAAAAGTTTTATATACAGTAGATGAATTGACAGGTCTTATAACAGCGGCTGCTATAATGAGACCATCAAAAAGTGTATTAGATATAACACTTAAATCTGTTAAAAAGAAATATAAATCAAAAGGATTTGCAGCAGGGGTAAACAGAGAAGTAATCGAAAATGGATGTAAGATGTTAGGAAAAGAATTAAATGAAGTTATAGAAGAGACTATTTTAGGTATGCGCGAAGTTGCAGAAGAAATAGGTCTTAAAGGGGATCTTTAAATATAGTCTATTTTAGAGATGATAGAAGAAGCTAAAAAATATGGTGAAATTGCAATGCTTATAAATGGAGCGGGAGTTTCTCCAAGCCAAGTATCTATAGAGACTATTTTAAAAGTAGACCTTTATGGAACAGCAGTATTATTAGAAGAAGTAGGTAAAGTGATAAAAGAAGGTGGAGTTGGAGTAACGATATCTAGCCAATCAGGATATAGAATGAAAGATTTAGGAGCAGAAATTGACAATCAACTAGCGACAACACCAACAGAAGAACTTTTAGATTTAGAAGTTTTACAAATTAAAAATATAAAAGATACTCTACATGCATATCAACTTGCAAAACGTTTTGCAAAACGTTGCAATGTAAAACGTGTAATGGGTTGTGCTGTAAAATGGGGAGAAAAAGGAGCAAGAATAAACTCTATCTCATCTGGAATAGTTGTTACACCTTTAGCAATAGACGAATTCAACGGTCCAAGAGGCGATTTTTATAAAAATATGTTTGCAAAATGCCCAGCGAGAAGACCGGCAACTGCAGACGAAGTGGCAAATGTAGCCGAATTATTGATGAGTCCTAAGGGTGCATTTATAACAGGAAGTGACTTTTTAATAGATGGAGGCGCTACAGCATCTTATTTCTATGGGGCATTAAAATCAGAAAAATAGAATATAAATTATTAAATAAATTAAAAAACATCTCTATATCATAAATACTTAGAGATGTTTTTTAGTTAAAATATAGAAAATAAAATAATTTGAATAATATTTAATATTAACCAAATACTATATATAATAAGCATGCTAAGGAGATATTTTACTATGAAAAAGCAAAATATATTTAATATAATTCACATGATAATATATTTAATCTATGCTTTATGCATAGGATATTTTGTTACAGTAAGAGATTTTCGATCAATTATTTTATCAATTTTAAGCTTAATCGGAATTATAATTTTAGTTATACTAAATAAAAAGTATAATCATCTATTTGGAAATTTACTTGTAACGACCTTAATTATTTTTATACCAATAGCAATAATCGGCGGTACTTGTTTTGATTTCTATCGATTTAATCATTTTGACGATGTTTTGCATATAACATCTGGTTTTATTGGATGTATGGCAGCAAAAATAATATTTTATTTTAGCCAAAATGAAACAAATACACGTAGAAAGAGATTATTCTTTGTTATATATATGTTTATGTTTAGTATGGGTGTTGCAAGTATATGGGAGCTTATTGAATTTGGGCTTGATAAGTATTTAGGATTTGACTGTCAAGCAGGAGGTCTTACAGATACTATGTTTGATATACTTGACTGTCTAGTTGGAAGTATTATCGCGACAACATACTATTACTTTAAAATAAAAAAGCAAGATGTAAATTAAATTGCCATCTCCTATATTTTAATAAAATAATAAAAACGTCCCTCTTATAATTTAGTGGGGCGTTTTTAAATTATTTTATATAGAGCTATACTTATTATTATGATAGAATATGTTTATTATATATTTTGCTGAGTAAAGAATATAAATAAATATTTATCAAAGGGAGGATAGTTAATGTCAAACAATGAAAAACAAACGAATAATGAAACGCGCGACAGTTTTACATCGAAGACGGGATTTATACTTGCTTGTATAGGTTCTGCAGTAGGGATGGGAAATATATGGCTATTTCCTTATAGAGTAGGTCAATTTGGTGGAGCTGCGTTTTTAATTCCTTATCTAATATTTATCATCCTGTTAGGATATACAGGTCTTATGGGGGAGTTCGCTTTTGGTAGAATGACACAAACAGGTCCAATAGGATCGTTTAAAAAAGCATTAGAAACAAAAAATAAAAAATGGGGTGGGATTCTAGGTGCAATACCAGTTTTAGGAGCATTTGGAATAGCTGTTGGATATGCAGTTGTTGTAGGATGGTTTTTAAGATTCTTAGTTGGATTTATAACTGGAAGTGCAATGGCATCTTCAGATAGCGCCCTTTATTTTGGAGAAATAGCAGGACCTTTTGGTAGTATAATATGGCATATAATTGCTCTTATTATAGTATCTATAATACTTGTTTCAGGTGTAGCAAAAGGTATCGAGATAATGAATAAGATAATGATGCCGGCATTTTATATATTATTTATAATAGTTATGGTAAGAGTATTTATGTTAGATGGAGCGATTGATGGACTTAAATATTTAGTTGTGCCAGATTGGGCTTCTTTAGCAGAACCTAAAACATGGATTTATGCATTAGGACAGGCATTTTTCTCACTTTCTCTAGCGGGATCTGGGATGATAGTTTATGGAAGTTATCTAAAAAGAGATGTAGATATTATATCTAGTGCAAAAAATACAGTAATATTTGATACTTTAGGTGCATTTTTAGCAGGGTTAGTTATAATACCAGCTGTTTTTGCATTTAATTTAGACCCAGCATCAGGACCACCACTGTTATTTATAACAATACCATCAGTATTTAAATTAATGCCGTTTGGTAGACTTTTCGGAATAATATTCTTTGTATCTGTTTTATTCGCCTCAATAACTTCTTTAATGAATTTATTAGAAGTACCAATAGAAGCAGTACAAAGTACATTTAAATTAAATAGAAAAGTTTCAGTTGCAATAGTAGTGATAGCAGCATTCTTATTAGGATTATTTGCTGAAGATGGAGATGCATTAGGAATGTTAATGGACTTCGTATCAATTTATATAATTCCACTAGGTGCATTTATATCAGGTGTTATGTTCTTCTGGGTTATAGGAATTAAAAAAGCAAAATCAGAAATAGAATGTGGCTCAGAGAAAAAATTAGGAAAATTGTTTGAAATAAGTGCTAAATATGTATTTGTATTTTTAACAGTATTTGTACTTATAGCTGGTATTCTTTTAGGAGGAATAGGCTAAATATAATAGAAATAATTAAATAAAATCATATAAAAATCCCCTCTAGTATCTAGAAGGGATTTTTATAATACAGAGAAAATTATATTTATAATTTAGAATATTATAATAATTTATAAATTATAGATAAGCATTATAAATTATGGATAAGTGTAATTGATATATATGTATGTAAAAAATGAGGTGAAAAGATGAACAAAATAAGCTTTAATTATGAAGGGCGAGAGTTGGCTGTTGATATTATATATAGAAAAAGAAAAAACATATCTTTAAAAGTAAGTCCAAAAGAAAATATACAAATAATAGCACCACATAAAGTTTCTTCAGATTTATTAAAAAAAGTACTACAAGATAATTCAAAGTGGATACTATCTAAATTAAATAAATTTAAACATTTTGATGACACTATTATAAAAAGAGATTATGAAGATGATGAAATATATTATTATATGGGCAAACAATATAAACTTAAAATATTAAAAGATATGAATTTACAAAATAAAAATAATAAAAACTATAACTATATAGAGTTAAAAGGCGACAATATAGAAATTAGAACAAATAATTGGGAAAAAGATCATCTAAAAGAAAGTCTAAAAAAGTGGTATAAACTGAGAAGTGAAGAGATAATAATGGATAGAATTGATTATTTAAGAAGCAAAAGTGATGATTTTAGAAAAATTGAGCCAAACTTAGTAAAAGTTAAAGAACAAAAGAAAATTTGGGGCAGTTGTAATACATCTAAGAATATATATTCAGTGCCTTGAGCTATAACCATTGCAATATATGCTCTTTGTCTTTGACCACCACTTAAC
>NZ_JADPET010000156.1 GCF_015667935.1 Clostridium sp. 1001270J_160509_D11
TTATATATATACATTTTTCTATTCTTAAATCTATTATTTAAAATAGGGGAGTTTCAACTCCCCCATTAAATAATTATACAACTTTTTAATAATTTTATTTAACATTAAACACCATCTTGCCATCTTTTGCACTAGCAACTACATCGTCGCCTGGTTTAATAGTTCTTTGTAAAATCAATTCTGATAATTCATTTTCTAAATTATTTTGTATTGCTCTTTTTAATGGTCTAGCACCATATTCTAAGTCAATACCTTCTTTTGAAATCAAATCTATTGCATCTTGTTCCATTTCTAAATTAATATCTAAATCTTTTAATCTATTTATTAATTCTTTGCACATTAAGACAACTATGCTAGATATGTCTTCTTTAGTTAATGAATGGAATACTATTATATCATCTATTCTATTTAAGAATTCAGGTCTAAATTGTTTTTTAAGTTCAACCATAATAGTTTCTTTCATTTTTTCATATTCATCTTTTTGTGCATCTTTTTCATTTACAACTCCAAATCCTAATCGTTTTTGTTTTTTAATTGTAGTAGCTCCAACATTTGAAGTAAGTATAATGATGCAATTTTTAAAGTCTACAGTTCTCCCCTTCGAATCTGTAAGTCTACCATCATCTAATATTTGTAATAAAATATTAAATACATCTGGATGAGCTTTTTCTATTTCATCAAATAATATTACTGAATATGGTTTTTTTCTAACTTGTTCTGTAAGTTGACCACCCTCATCATATCCTACATAACCTGGAGGAGAACCTATTAATCTAGATACTGCGTGTTTTTCCATGTATTCAGACATATCAATTCTTACAATTTGATTTTCATCTCCAAATTGTGCCTCTGCTAAAGCTTTACTTAGTTCTGTTTTACCTACCCCTGTTGGTCCTAAAAATAGGAAAGAACCTATTGGCTTACTTGGGTCTTTTATTCCTGCTCTAGATCGTCTTATAGCAGTTGCAATAGATTTTATTGCCTCATCCTGTCCTACAACTCTTTTGTGTAAGATATTTTCCATATTTAATAATTTTTCGGCTTCTTCCTCTACGATTTTATTTACTGGTATTCCAGTCCACATAGAAACTATATCTGCTATTACTTCAGCATTAACTGTATCTTTGTCTTTTGTAGAGTTATTCCATTTTTCCCTAACTTGCGTTAATTCTTCTTTTAACTTTCTTTGTTCATCCCTAACTTTAGCTGCCTTTTCGAAGTTTTGGCATCTAACTGCCTCTTCCTTCTCATTATTTATACTTTCTATTTTTTCTTCTAATTCTTTTATGTTTTCTGGTGGAGTATTTTCTTTCAATCTTACTTTTGAACCTGCTTCATCAATCAAGTCAATTGCTTTATCTGGTAAAAATCTATCGGTTATGTATCTTACAGATAAATCTACTGCTGCATCTATAGCTTCGTCTGTTATTTTTACTTTGTGATGTGCTTCATATCTATCTCTAAGAATTTTTAAGATTTTTACTGTATTTTCTTTGCTAGGTTCTTCTACTAAAACAGGTTGGAATCTACGTTCTAGTGCTGCATCTTTTTCTATATGTTTTCTGTATTCATCAATAGTTGTTGCTCCTATTATTTGCATTTCTCCCCTTGCTAATACAGGTTTTAAAATATTTGATGCATCTATTGAACCTTCTCCTGTTGATCCAGCTCCAACAATTGTATGTAATTCATCTATAAAAAGTATTATGTTTTCTTTTTCTCTTACTTCATCGATTACTTGTTTGATTCTTTCTTCAAATTCACCTCTATACTTAGCTCCTGCTAACAAACTCCCCATATCTAGAGTATATAGTGCTTTGTCTTTTAATGTATCTGGCACTCTTCCTCTAGAAATATTTATAGCTAATCCTTCAGCTACAGAAGTTTTCCCAACTCCGGGGTCTCCAATTAATACTGGATTATTTTTTGTTCTTCTGCTTAAAATTTGGATTACTCTTTGAATTTCTTTTTCCCTGCATATAACTGGGTCTATTTTTCCTTTGTTAGCCTCTGATGTAAGGTTAACACCATATTTATCTAATAATTTTGATTTTGAAGATTCTTCTTTATTTGTATCACTCTTTTTAGCTGGTTCCATTGAATAATTTTCAACTCCCATCATTTTCATAATTGATTCTACTATGTCTCTTTGATCTGCACCTAAACTGCTAAGTAATTTTATACCTAGTCCTTCACCTTCTTGGGCAATAGCTAATAATATATGCTCTGTACCTATGTAATTAGTTTTTAGTTTATTGGCAAAAACAGCGGCTTTTTCTAAAATTTGCTTTGAGCGTGGGCTTAAAGGTATATCTTCTTCAACTGGATTATTTCTACCTTCTATTTCAACTAATTTATTCTCAAATGTATTAATATCTATTCCTAAACTTTTAAGAACTCTTGCTGCAATTCCATCTTTTTCTCTTAAAAGTCCTACTACTAAGTGTTCAGTTCCTACTACTCTATGCCCCAAGCCTTTAGCATAACTTTTGCCAAGATTTATAGCAGTTTTGGCCCCCTGAGTAAATCTATTGAAGTACATACCAATCCCTCCTATCGATGCTATACTGATAATTAATCTGTATAGACAGAAATAATATTATTTATTATTTCTATTAGCTAAACTAAATTCCCTTCTAATATAAGTTGCTCTTTCTATTTTATTCTCTTCATCATATGCACTTATAATTTTTAAGTAAGGTTGTCTTCCTGTCATTAGTTTTGTTATTTTTTCTAGGCTTACATCTTCTATATAACCCATTTCTATCCCTAATTTAACATTAGACAAACATTGCATTAACTCTGAGTTTGTAATTACTCTAGCACTAGATAAAATTGCTAAAGATCTAAAAATTTCATCCTCTAAGTTTATTTTTTCAAGATTTTTTAATACTTCTCTTGATTCATATTCCCTTTTACTTAAATCCTTTGACATACTTTCTACGCTTTGGATTATATTAGATTCAGACCTTCCAAGCATTATGCTATTAGATATAGTGTATAAACTTCCTAATATGGATTTTGTTTTTCCATATACCCCTTTAAAGTTAACACCTATTTTATGTGCTATTTTGTAATAATCATCTACTTGTTTTAATTTTTCTATAGATGGTATATGTATAGTATTAGTTATCTTAAGCCCTGTCCCTACATTAACAGGGCATGTTGTTAAATATCCTAAATCTTTATCAAAGGCATATTCTAAATTTGATTCTAATATATCATCTATTTCATTTCCTATTTCATATAAGCCTTTAATGTCATTATTACCAACTACTTGGATTTTTATATGGTCTAGTCCATTTATTAATATGCATATTGTTTTATCTGTATTAATAAGTAATGCTGCATTTTGACTTTCTAATAAGTTATCATCTATTAATTCCATTTCTATAAGTGCATTTATTTCTATTTCACTTAAATCATTTTTTCTATGTAAAATAAACTCATATTTTGAGTTGGATAAAGTGTTTTTTACTTTATCTATTATAATATCAGCTTCTTTACTAGATAACTTATGCGGAAATGAGTAACCCTTTAAATTTCTTGCTATCTCTATTTTTGACTTCATTACTGCACTTTGTTCCATATAAATTCCTCCTAAATATCGTTGGCTTCTAACTGTAGTATTTCATCTCTAAGTTTAGCAGCTTGCTCATATTCTTCTTCTTGGATGGCTATATTTAATTGTTCTTTTAATTGTTCAACTGTTCTAATAACTTCTGTATCTTTGCATTTATTTTTAGGAAATTTACCTATATGTTCTGAATAGCCATAAATGCCTTCTAATATAGGTTTTAATTGTTTTTCAAAAGTTGAATAACATTTACTGCATCCTAATTTTCCTGTTTTTTTGTATTCCTCAAAAGAAGTATTGCAAACACTACATGTAATATCTACTTTTTCTTCATTTTTTTGTGAAGATTCTGTATTATCAATACCATTTACCCCTTCGACTACATTTTTATCTTCTATTTCCTTTAAATCTTTTATCAAATTGTTTATTGTATCTTCATTAAACTCCATATTCGATAAAATATCATTTATAGGAAAAGGAATTTGCATGTCAGGACTCATGCTATCATGAAATTCTTTTGCACAATCTGTACATAAGTACATTTGACTATTCTTACCATTAACAACTGTACTTATAAAAACTGTAGCTACTTTTTTATTACATTTTTGACACAACATATTATCCCTCCTCATAAATAAAATAGCCATGCTAATATTTTTCAATTATTTTATATTGAATGTCTAAATATTTAGACTTCTTTATAACACATAATATTATTATTCCCTCTTTTATGTTAATTCAATGCAGATTAATTTATTTGCTATTATTATTTTACTATTTATAAAGCTATTAATATGCTTTTTGACTATTATTTATAATTATATACTTTTTTATATTCATTCACAACAAAAAGGAACCTATACAAATTAACGCTGTACAAGTCCCCTTTAGATGATTTTAAATATTAATTATCTTGAGCTTCCTCAATTATTTTTTTAGCTATTTGACCTGGAACTTCTTCATATTTTTCTATTTCCATTTCAAATTGACCTCTACCTTGAGTCATAGCTCTTAAGTCTATAGCATATTTAAATGTTTCACTTTGAGGTGCTTCGGCAAATATAACTTGTTTGCCCTTGTCATTAGGTTCCATACCTAATATTCTACCTCTTCTTTTATTTATATCCCCCATAACATCTCCCATATATTCCTCTGGAACTGTTATTTTTAATTTCATTATAGGTTCTAATAAAATTGGTTTTGCTTCTTGCATACCTTTTTTGAATGCTATTGAAGCGGCAGTTTTGAATGCCATTTCAGAAGAGTCTACATCATGGTAAGAACCATCATATAATACAGCTTTAATATTTGTAACTGGATAACCTGCTAATATACCTTTTTGCATAGAATCTTTTAATCCCTTTTCTACTGCTGGTATATATGATTTTGGAACAGAACCACCGAATATTTCTTCTGAGAACTCAAAATCTTGTGCTGATCTTGAAAATCTTATCTTAACATCACCATATTGTCCACGTCCTCCAGATTGTTTTTTATGTTTACCTTGTACATCTGAAGTTCCTTTTATTGTTTCTCTATAGGCAACTTTAATATCTTCTATATCAAAATCAACTCCATATTTTTCTTTCATTTGTTTTTTAATTGTTTTTATGTGTAGTTCACCTTGGCCACCAACAAGAGTTTGTTTTGTTTCAGGATTTCTGTACCAGTGTATAGTTGGGTCTTCTTCTGAAACTTTATTTAAACAAGAAGCAATTTTTTCTTCGTCCCCTTTATTTTTAGGAACAATTGCATAATAAATTTGTGGTTTTGGCAATTCGATTGGAGGTAATGGTATAGCATCTGCTTTTTCTGCTATAGTATCTCCTGTTTTTAATGATGAAATTTTAGTTACTACTACTATGTCACCTGCTTTTGCCTCTTGAAGTTCTTCTAAATTTCCATTTACTGTTGTATATATATTAGATATTTTTTCTTTTTTATCTTGAGTTATATCTATGATGTCCATGTCTTTTTTTAGAGTTCCTTCTATTATTTTTATGTAAGACAATTTTCCTGTGAATGGGTCAACCATTGTCTTGAATACTTGTCCTCTAAATGGTGAATCGCTATCTGTGTGACCTGGATAAATGTAAGATTCTAATGTCTCTAATATTTCTTTTGTTCCTATATTATTTATAGTTGAACCACAGATAACTGGGATGATATCCCCTCTTTTTATACCTATAGTGATTCCTTTTTGTAATTCTTCTTCAGTAAATCTTTCTCCGCTAAAATATTTATCTAAATAAGCATCGTCAGCTTCTGCAACAAGTTCCATAAGACCTTCTTTTATTGCTAATGCTTGTTGTTCAAAATCTCCATCAAATGCTTCTTGTAAGTTATCTAGTATATTATGTAATTTGACAAATTGTTTGTCTTTGTATTCAGGTATTATCATTGGTACTATTTTTTTATCGTATTTTTGTCTTAACATGTCTATTGCATCTTTGTATCTAGCTTTTTCGTTATCAATTTTGTTAATAAACATTATTTTCGGCATATTTTCGGTAAATTCTAGTGACTTTTCTGTTCCTACTTGTATCGGATTTGTTGCATCTATTACTATAACTGCAGCTGCACAAGCTCTTAGAGAAGAAATTACTTCTCCACAAAAGTCGAAGTATCCAGGAGTATCTAATAAATTATATTTGATACCATTGTATTCTACTGGTACTAGTCCCATACTATAAGTCATATTAGTTTTATCGCTTAATTGTGGTATCTTATTTGTAAGATTAGCAGTGTATGCTATCGCTTCGATTAAATTAGTTTTACCACAACCACTATGTCCTAAAATTGCAATATTTCTTAAATCGTTACTATCATATACTTTCATAAGAGCACCTACCTTTGTTTGTTATAAAAATTTAAGTCGTTGATTTCCTTAATATTTTTATTTACTCAAAGACCAGAAGTTATATCATTTGCTGGAGGTATGCCTGCTCCAGAATTATTCCCGGTTGAAGAAATGAAA
>NZ_JADPET010000157.1 GCF_015667935.1 Clostridium sp. 1001270J_160509_D11
CTTCTGTTTTTTCATCCTTAAAATTAAAATAAAGACATAGATTTCTACAGTCTATTTTTTCATTATTTGAAAATATACTAGATTGTTTATATTTCATAATATTATCCCCTTTATAAATTTATCTCTTTTATTTTTTATAGTTTTTAGCGTATTTTTCAAAAGCTTCTATATAGTTTTTATTATTTCTTCTTTTAACTGCATATTGATGGAGTTCGATGATAATTTTATCTTTATCTCTTACAAAATGGTATAAAAGTCTAAGTTGGGTATTGTCGGCATACCTAAATTTGTAAGTGTAAAAGTTATTTTCAAACACATCGTATTTTATAGATTCATTATTAAAGATTCTTTCAAATGGCTGTCCATTTTCCTCAAACTGAAGAATAGTCTCACATAATTTATTTAACGCTTTATTTATAGCTTCTTTTGTCTTTTCATTTTCTTTATTGAACTTTTTATTATTTATACTTATACAAATTTTCTCGCTCATACATATACCACCTATTAATTTTTTTACACTAATTTATATTATACTACTTTTTTTATATTATTACTTATTATACTTCTTATATTTATTTTGTTTTTATTTTTATATTTATATTTCGTTTTTATAATGCCAAAATTTAATATATAGATTTATTTTCTTTTTATGTATTTTGTGATAAAATAAGTAATATGTTTTATTTTGCCTTTGAAATCTAAATTTGGTTTATACTTTTAATATATATTACATAGGCTAAAATAATAAAAACTAAATATCTATTGAAATTAGGAGGATTAATATGGGTTTAAAAGAAAGATTTGCCGAATCATATGCTAAGTCAAAAACTATGAGTGGACCTGAAAAAAGAGCAAATGAAATCATGGGTAAATTATTAATGAAAAAAGCAATCATACCTATAGTAGCTATGATTATCTTAATCATAGTTGGTGCTATGCAACATATTAACGGATGGATAATCCTTGCAATAAACTTAGGTATATGTGTTGCTACTTTCTTCTATATAAGAAAACAAGCTCAAGAATTCCAAAACTTTACACCTTATGTAGGTAACTTAATAAGTTTAGAACAAAAAGGGAAAAAAGAATACGTTGCTATCTTAAAGCAAGGTAAAAAACCTATTAAATTAAAAATAGCTTATGGCGCTGAAGATTTACAAAATGTAAAGAAAAATCAATTAGTACAAATAAGTTACAACTCTAAATATCAAATTGCAATATTAGTTACTAGATAATAATTGTAGTTTATTATAATAAAAATAAGCAGTCGACGACTGCTTATTTTTATTATCTAATATTCATTATCTTCTTCATATCTATTATTTTCATATCTATTATTATTGTATACAAATTCTTTATATATTTTTAGTGCATTTGCTAATTGGTCTGGACATGATGTCCCTCTCATCTTGCATGGGACTTGTTCCAACATATCGATAACATAATCTATATTTTTACCCCTAACTAAATTTTTAATAGCTATTAATGCACCTTCGCATCCCCCTTCAAATACAACATCACATATAGTATCACCTTCTATATCTAATAAGATAAATTTTGCACATACACCACTTGTATAATATCTATACATTTTTTACCTCCCAATACTTATATAAAGAAATACTTCTTCTAAATAGATTTAAAATATTTTTATTTGCTTATATTTTCTGTTCATTCATATCTTATATATCAATATAAATCGTAGTTATTTTAATTTATAAAATGAATATACTTTCTTATGTGTGATTAAAAGTCATAATTTTAACTTTGTATAATACACTATATTTATAAATTTATGATAAAATACTATTATTAATGTTATTTTTTTATATTGGGAAAAATATAATTTCTATAAAGCTAATTCACAATGTCATTTTGAATTCATAATCATTTTATAGTATATATTCTCAAACAACTAATATAGAAGTTTTTTCCTTTCGTTTTAAATCACGTATATATTAACTGTTATTGGTTAATATTTATCTATAGAAATAGATTAGGAGAGATTTATGATTATATTAGAATTTTATTTTAGAACTTTGACAGTTTTGTTTTGGATTACACTACTGTTTAATTGGGTTTTTATACCCAATCCAATTATTAATTATTATGTATTTAATACTTATTTTGTTTTATCAATTATTTATATAACATTAGCTATAATAAATAAAATAAAACACAAAAGTACAGAAATTAGAGATAAAGTAGATTTTTATTATAAATTGATCTCAATTATAACTTTTGTAATCTCAATGATGTATTTCTTACTATATTCAAACAGTATTAAATTACTCTTAATAAAAACGTTTATAATTTTTTTATATTTTTATATATCTTTTAAAAAGGTTAACTTAAAAGACGAAGAAGGTGTAGTAGGCATAATAGGTTCTATATTAATCTTTGTCTTTGCTACATACTATTAAATCTTAAATATACATTCTCATGGAAAATGTTAGACATATTAATATTTTTTTGTTATTATGTATAAAGAAGTTAATTCAAAAATAAAATTAAATTAAATAAGAAAAGGAGCAATCAACTTATGGAAAAGAAAATATTAGCTAAAGTTGGAGATAAAGAAATCTCTAACATAGATATCGATCACGCTTTACAAGGTTTAGATCCTTATCAAGCACAACAATTCCAAACTGAAGAAGGTAGAAAATATGTATTAGAAGACTTAGTAAATCAAGAACTTCTTTACATGTATGCTAAAGAAAATAAAATAGACGAAAACGAAGATTTCAGAAAAGAAATGGCTGAAATAGAAAAAAACGTATTAAAACAATACGTAATAAACCAAATATTAACTGAAGTAAAATTAACTGATGAAGAAAAACAAGCTTTCTATGAAGCTAACAAAGCTAACTTCTCTAACCCAGAAACTGCTAATGCAAAACACATATTAGTAGATTCAGAAGAAAAAGCTAACGAAATATTAGCTCAAATAAAAGCTGGAGACGTTACTTTCGAAGATGCTGCAAGAGCTAACTCTACTTGCCCATCTAAAGATCAAGGTGGAGACTTAGGTACTTTCGGTAGAGGTCAAATGGTTCCAGAATTCGAAGATGCTACTTTCGCTATGAACGTAGGAGATGTAAGTGAACCAGTTAAAACTCAATTCGGTTACCACTTAATAAAATTAGAAGCTAAAAACGAACCAACTATACCAGCTTACGAAGAAATAGCTGATAAAGTTGAAAAAACTTTAATGTTCCAAAAACAAGGTGAAGTATACAAAAACAAATTAGACGAAGTAAAAGCTAAATTTGGAGATATAGTATCTTACATGTAATCAAAATAAATTTATAAATTAAAAAAGCTTGTCCTATACTATTTGTGACAAGCTTTTACTTTACCCATATAATTAAACCAGACTAACATCCAATTATAATTTACGCATATTAAATTTATAACCTTTTCATATAATTATTACTCAAAATTAATATTATGTGAATAATCTTCTTGTTTTATATTTTTTAGTAATTATATTATATTCTACTTCAGTTATTCCCTCGATTTTATAAATTTTCTCAAAAATAAATTTTTCTAGACTTTCAATATCTTCGACAAAAGCATCTGCATATAACTCATTTTTCCCTGTCATAGCGTATATACTTTCTATTTGTGAATACTCTTCAAGTGCATTTGCCACATCATCTAATTTATTTGGTACAGCTTTTACTTGTAAAAATACAGGAGTATTTAAACCGACTTTTTTTGAATTTAATTGAACTGTAAATCTTTCAATTATTCCCTCTTCAAGCATTTTCATAACTCTTTCTCTTACTGCCATACGTGATAGATGTACTTCTCTAGCAATTTCTGCATATGATATTCTGCTATCATTTGCTAATAATTTTAGTATTCTTATGTCAGTTTTGTCTAGATGAATACCTAATTTGTCAAAGTCTAAAGAATCTTCTCTCATAAATATACCTCCTCTTAGGAAAATTTTAACACTCCTATAATTAGATTATAACAGTTAGTATATGAGTAGGTATATAAAAACTTATTTTATATGGATTTTTTTTATTTTTTCATCTTTTCGTAACAATATTCTACAATAGTTCTTCTTTTTACCATTCCTATAAAAGTTTCCGAGTCATCTATTACAGGAACGAAATTTTGACTAATAGCTTTTGATACTAATAATTCCATATTTGCACTTATAGATACTGGCGTATTGTTTTTTCTTCTAGGAACGTCTATTACGGGCATAAAATCTATATCTTTTAAACTAATTTCATTTTTTTCAGCTAAGTCCTCTAATGTCCAAAGTAAATCCCCTTCTGTTATAGTTCCTACATATTTGCCATCCTTTGTTAATATAGGAATAGATGAGTATTTATGTTCTTTCATTTTGTCTAGGGTCTGTCTAATAGTAAAATCTTCTGTTATGTATGCCACTTCACTTTTTGGTGTTAAAAAAAATAATATATTCATATTTATATACACCTCCACAATTGTTTTCAAAAATCTATCTCATATTATTTTATCATAGTTAAGTATTTGTTTGTATGTAAATTTTCTATCTCTTCAAGAACAGTATTTACATTATATATCATTATAATTCATTTAATTTTATATACAAAAAAAAGCCACCAAAGTGGCCTTTTTCTCACATATCACTAGCATTACTAATATATATATGAATCTCGTTATAATCCTAATTATACTCTTACTACGTTAGCAGCTTGAGGACCTTTTGCTCCTTCAACTACGTCGAATTCAACATTTTGTCCTTCTTCTAATGATTTGTATCCATCACATTGTATAGCTGAGAAATGTACGAAAACATCTCCTTCACCTTCTACAGATATGAATCCAAATCCTTTTTCATTGTTAAACCATTTTACTACACCTGTTTTCATTAATAAATCCTCCTAAAAACACACTTAATTAGCTATTAAAATAGCCTTATACTTAATTTATCATATATAATTATATTTGTCAATTAAATTTAATTTTATACTTTTTTTCTGGAATTTATTAAAATAAATTCAATAAATTCTATGTTAATTTAAATTTAATAAAAAATATATCCAATTTCAACAATATTTATATATCTATTACTCGTAATTAACTTTAATCAGATGGAATTTTATAGCTTTATCACTCCATCCTAAATCCCAAGGTACTAACAATCTATCGGTATTGTGACAAGTAACTAATGGATATCCCTTTGAGTCTAATCCTGTTACTGTTGATACATGGGTTATTCTTCCGTTTTTTTCATATCCCACAATATCTCCCGGTCTCAATTTGTAAGCTTCTTTGTATACTTCTTCGTAACTTCCTTTTGCTAAATAATATCCTCTTCCGCTATATATAAGGTAATTTTTAAATCCCTGTGCATTTACCCATTCTCTCGTAGCTTCTCCTTTTTCATAATTCCATGTACGATTTTTTGAGAATGTTCCGCTTTCATACATTATTTGTGATGCAAAGTTTGCACAGTCTCCTCCATCACCATTGAAATCTTTATAATTTGGATTTATAAGGTATATTTTATCATCTGCATTTGTAGCGGCTCCACAGTATTTATGTGCATAATCTACTGCTTTTTTTTGTTTATCACTTAAATTTAATTCTACTGGATTTTGTGCTAAGATGTAGTTTTTTATCTCAGCAGAGTTTATATTCTCTAAATTTAGTGAATCCGCAAATGGATCTGTATACCATTCTTTAGTTATTACATATTGGTCGTCTTTTACTCTTACATGAAGATAATGTTGAGTTCCTATTTGGAATTCATTTTTTATATCTGGTTGATTTTCATAGTAGTATTTATATTTAGTACATACTGTACAAATTATGCCGTATAAATTCTTCTCTCTTTCTCTCATTTTATTCACTTTTACTTTTGCATCTATTTCATCAAATACTACACCTTGTTTATCCGACCAATTTTTAAGATATTGCATCTTTTTTATTTCATGTTCATATGCCCAAAGCCCAAACTTTATATTAGTGTCGTATAATCCCTTTAGTATTTCCTCATTATGCTCCATAATAGCTTTATTTCTATAATCAAATAAGTCTTTTAAGTATAATTCATACTCTTTGCTTATATCCTGGGATTTATTCATATCTTTATTTTTTTCATTTCCATCTTCAGCTTGCATATTTTGAGTATTTAAATCTGTTTCATAACTTTCGCAATCATTGTCTTGATCGTCTTGCTTTTTAACTTTATCTTTATTCTTTTTACTTCCTTTCTCTTCTTTTTTGTCTTCGTTTTGATATATTGTTTTATTTTGTGCATATATATAATTATTTTCTTTAAGGTTTATAAAATTAAGTCCTCCAACACTCAAACTCAATATTAGTAAAGCCTTAAAGATTTTGTTATAGCTTATCAAAATACTTCACCTCCACTTAATAATTTGTAGATATTTTGTTATAGCGCACATAAAATAATATTTTAAAGAAAATATTAGCTAAATTTTAAGTTAAAATACTTTCTTATAATTTTTATTAGTATATCCAAAATATTAAACAAATAATTATTAAGCTAGTTTACATATTTTACATGAAATTAAATAAATATG
>NZ_JADPET010000158.1 GCF_015667935.1 Clostridium sp. 1001270J_160509_D11
GAAAGAAAATATTAACAAAAAATTTACTTGTAAAAATAAACAAAATATTATAATATGAATATAGAAAAGGTTTGCAGGAATTTAGGGAAATAAAATCAAGATTTATTTGAACATATTAATTAAAATATATATTTGTATAAAATTATACAAATTAAATTAATTCATATTTAGTTCAAAAACTGATTATATCATTATATAAAAGGAGGGGCGCAAAAGATGGCAATTATTTTAATAACAGCTTTATTAGTAGTTATAATGTTAGGACTATCATTTTTATCATATTTATCTGAAAATAATTTACTTGATGACACTGAGACTGAATAATCGTATTTTTAATACATAACATATATATAGAACGTAAAAAATTATAAGAATTATTTCTTATAATTTTTTTTGTTTAAAATTCAATTTTTTTGCATAAGTTTACATTTCAAAATTCATGTGCTATACTTTTTGTATAAATGTGGAAAATATTGTTTGAATCTTTATAAAAATTGATAATTGAAAATAGGAATAATAAAATAATAGATAATTATAACTGATTTAAAAGATGATAAAAATCTACCTTATAATGAAGAATAATTATCATTTTAATTATTTTATTTCTGACACCAAAATTTAAAATTAAGGTGGAAGGCGATATTTTGTAGATGCAAATTACTTAGCTATGCCACTGGCATAGCTATTTTTAATTGTAAAGAAATTATATTTATATTTTATAGATAAATTATATAAAGAAGTATTTTCTATAGATTTTTAGGGGGATTATATATGAAAAATAAGTTTAAGGTTGTAGGGAGTTTATCATGGTTTCAGAGAATGATTTTAATAATACTTCCAATTGTAATAGTAGTTTTGGCAATGGGAATAGGTAGAATGGTTATATCCCCTGTGGAAGTCTTAAAGTCAGCCTTTGAAAAATTCGGATATGAATACAGTGTAAATCCTCAAAACGAAATAGTACTTTGGACGATTAGATTTCCTAGGATAATACTTGCACTTCTTGTTGGAGCTGGGCTTTCTGTTGCAGGATGTGCATTTCAAAGTTTGTTTTCAAATCCACTAGCGACACCTGATACACTAGGCGTTGCATCAGGGACGAGCTTTGGAGCAGCACTTGGTATATTACTTGGCTTTGGTCTTTTAGGAATACAATTTTGTGCACTTGTATTTGGAATAATTGCAGTCGGGCTTACTTATATATCAGGGACGGGTAGAGGGCACAATATGAATACAATTGTGCTTGCTGGGATAATGATTGGATCGTTGTTTTCTGCACTTGTATCTTTTGTAAAATTTGTTGCAGATTCTGAATCACAACTTCCAGCTATAACTTATTGGCTTATGGGGAGTTTGGCATCAGCTAGTTATAAGACTTTACTTTTAGGGGCTCCATTTATAATAGTCGGAATTTTCGTGCTTTATCTACTTCGCTGGAGATTAAATATATTGATGCTATCAGAAGATGAGGCGAAATCATCAGGAACTAATATAAAATTACTTAGAACAATAACTATAATAGCGGCAACTTTAGTTACAGGTTCTTGTGTGTCTATGTGCGGCCAAGTTGGTTGGGTAGGTCTAATAATACCTCATATGTGTAGGATGAAATTTGGAAATAACCATCTTTCTTTAGTGCCAGCATCAATAAGTATAGGTGCAGTATTTATGGTTATAGTCGATACAATTGCTAGAAGTCTAGTTGCAACTGAAATTCCAATTTCGATACTTACAGCAATAGTGGGAGCACCATTTTTTATAATTCTTATGAGAAGAAGCGGAGGTTGGCAACTATGATACTTTCAGTTGAAAATGGATGTTTTTCATATAAACATTCTAAAGATAATCTATTAGAAAATATAAACTTTTCAGTAGAGCCTGGGGACTTAGTTGCAATACTTGGACCTAATGGGGCTGGAAAGACGACTTTACTCAGATGTATAATGGGATTTTTAAAATGGAATAGTGGAAAATCGACATTAGATGGAGAAAATATAAGAGATATACCTCACAAAAAGCTTTGGAAAGATATTGCATATGTTCCACAAGCAAAATCTACAGTAGCAGCCTATACTGTTGAGGAGATGGTTCTGCTTGGAAGAAGCAGTCATTTTAGTATGTTGTCACTTCCAAAAGAACAAGACTTAGAAATTGTGCATAAGGTCATGGATGAGATGAATTTAACTAAATTTGCTCATAAAAAATGTTCACAAATAAGTGGTGGAGAGCTCCAAATGGTGTTGATTGCAAGAGCATTAGTATCAGAACCAAAGATACTTATTTTAGACGAGCCAGAGTCAAATCTCGACTTTAAAAATCAACTTCTCATATTAGATACAATGACTAAATTATCTAATCAAGGCATAAGTTGTATTTTTAATACTCACTATCCAACACATGCTCTACAAAGGGCGAATAAGTCGTTTTTACTAAGCAAAAGTGGCAAGTATTTGTTTGGAGAGACGAGAGAAGTTATAACAGAAAAAAACATAGAAAGAGCATTTGGAGTAAAGGCAGTAATAGGTGAAATAGAAACTCCAAACAATATATTAAAAGATGTTATACCGCTTAAAATAACAAAAAATAGCGATATAGACATACTTCTTGATAGAGATGAAATTTCTACAGAGAGAAAAGTTGCAGTAGTATCTATAATAACTGATCACTCTGATGTTTCTGAAAAGATAAATAAATTACTTAGCAAAAATAAAAAATACATAATAGGCAGAATGGGGATGCCTTATGAAGATAGAGGAATATCGATTATAAACGTGACTTTAGATGCTCCAGAATATGTTATACAGACATTAGTATCACAACTTAATTTTTTACAAGGGGTAAGTGTAAAGGCTATATATTCTCAAGTTGAATTTAAAAAATAAAAATCTCGAAATAATATATAAATAGATTTAAGGGGGAGTTAAGTATGATAAAGATAGCGGTTTATGGAAAAGGGGGAATAGGTAAATCTACTACAATTTCAAACCTATCAGTAGCTTTATCTAAAAAGGGATTAAAAGTTATGCAGATAGGGTGTGACCCAAAGGCCGATTCCACAACAAATCTACATAATGGCAGTGAAATAAATACTGTTTTAGATTTAGTTCGCAAAAAAAAGGACGATTTTGAATTAAATGAAATGGTAGTTGAGGGGTATAATGGAATATTGTGTGTCGAAGCGGGAGGGCCCACTCCGGGAATGGGTTGCGCAGGTAGGGGCATAATAACAGCTCTTGAAAAATTAGAGCAAAAAGGTGCATATGAAGCTTATAAACCAGATATAGTTTTTTATGATGTGCTTGGAGATGTAGTCTGTGGAGGATTTTCGATGCCTATGAGATGTGGATATGCCGACAAAATATTTATAATAACATCAGGCGAGTATATGTCACTTCATGCCGCTTTAAATATAGCTACAGCTATAGATAATTTTAAAAACAGAGGATATGCAACTTTAGGCGGAGTTATCTTAAATAAAAGAAATATAAAAAATGAAGAAGAAAAGGTAAATGAATTTATAAAAAATATAAATTCAAAATTAATAGGCACATTAGATAGAGATGAAATTGTAGTAGTAGCAGAAGAAAATAAAAAGACAGTATTAGAATCATTTCCAGAAAGCAACATGGCAAAAGAATACGAAATTCTAGCAGATAATCTATTAAAATCATTTGGATATAAAATATCAAAAGACAAAAAATTAAGAGAATATAATAAAGATGCAGATGATGAACAACCAAGTAACCCTGACACAAAGGAGGAAGCTAAATGTTGAAGCGTGTAGAAAGACAAGTTTTAAAAGATGAAAATGATATTTGTGTTTTGGCAAAAGATGCAAAGTTTCCATCGCCATTTGAATCTAGACTTGAGTTTTCATGTTCTGCTAGAGGACCTTGGAATATAGCTCATACAGGGATGTTAATACCAGAGGCACATGAAGTATTTGTATGTGCGCAGAGTTGTCTTCGTGGAGTAGTTTTAACTGCTGCTGAGATGAATGCAATAGACAGGTTTTCAAATATAATAGTAAGAGAAAATAATATTTTAGAAGGCGATACAGAAGATTTGATAATACAATCAATTGGAGAAATACTTTCAAAGCTTTCATATACTCCAAAAGCAATACTTTTATATACTAGCTGCATACACCACTTTATAGGATGCGATTTAAAATTAGTATATAAAAAACTTAGAGAAAAATACCCAGACATAGAATTTACAGATTGTTATATGAATCCGATTATAAGAAAAAGCGGACTTACACCAGATCAAATTATGAGAAGACAACTCTACAGTCTTATAGATAAATGCGATACAGATTATAACAGTGTAAATATAATCGGAAATAACTACAAAACAGACGACGACAGCGAACTTGTAAAAATTATAAAAGAAAACAAATTTACACTTAGAGAAGTTCCAAGAACAAAAGACTATAGAGAATATAAAGATATGGGCAGAGCATTTTTAAATATAATATATAATCCAGCAGCATTAGAAGCGGGAAGGTATTTAAAAGACAAGTTAGACCAAAGATATCTTTATCTTTCATTAAGTTATGATTTTGATGAAATTAAAAAAAATCTATATAAGCTTTGTGAAGCTTTAAATATAGATAAAATAGATTTTAAAGAAAATGAAACTAATGCAGAAAAAGCTTTAAAAAATGCAAAAGAAATTATAAAAGACACGCCTATTTCTATAGACTACACTTTTACAATTAGACCGCTTAGCTTTGCTAAACTACTTTTAAAATATAATTTTAATGTAGTTTCTATATATGCAGATAGCTTTATAAATGAGGAAGAAGAAGATTTTAAATATATTAAAGAAAATTATCCAAATATAAAAATTTATGCAACTGTGCATGTAAAGATGCGTTTTGTAAAAAGACATACAGATAAAAAAATCTTGGCTTTAGGGCAAAAAGCAGCTTATTTTACAGGTTCAAATAACTTTGTAAATATAGTTGAAGGTGGAGGAATGTATGGATTTAGCTCAATAGAAAAACTATCTAATCTTATGGTAGATGCATTTTTAAACGAAAAGGACATGAAGAAATTAATACAATTTAAGGGATTGGGGTGTGAAAATTATGAAACAAATCGCAAGTAGAATATCGATTTATTCAGCTGATACATTTGGAGTATGTTCAGCATTATATGAACTCGGTGGACTTTGTGTAATGCATGATGCATCAGGATGTAATTCGACATATAACACACACGATGAACCTAGATGGTATGATTTCGACAGCATGGTATACATTTCGGGAATATCTGAGATGGAGGCTATAATGGGTGATGATCAAAAGTTTATAGACGATATAATATATACTGCAAAAGAATTAAATCCTAAATTTATAGCACTAGCAGGTACACCGATTCCTACAATGATAGGTACTGATTTTAAAGCTATTGCAAACATAGTTGAAAATGAAACGAACATACCTACATTTGGATTTAATACGACTGGCATGAACTCTTATGTAAGTGGTTCATATAAGGCTTTTGAAACATTATCCAAAAGGTTTCTAAAGAGAAACGATAAGGAGAGTAGGGCAGAGAAGAGCAGAGTGAATATATTGGGGGCTACTCCACTGGACTTCTCTATAAATAATAGTATTAAATCTACTGTAGATTTATTAAAAGAAAATGATTTTGATGTAATAAGCACATGGGCTATGGGTAGTACTTTAGAAGATATAAAAAATGCAGTAAATACAGATGTAAACTTAGTTATTTCTTATTCTGGTATGGGAGCTGCAAAATATATGTATGAAAAGTTTAATATTCCATATATAGTTGGAACACCATTTGGAAAAGAATTTGCTAAAAAGATAGTAGTAGATTTAAAAGAAGCAATTATTACAAAAGAAAACAAGATATCTTATATAAATAGAAAAATAGACAAAAATCCACAAATTACAATTGTAGGGGAAAGTATAATGTCAGAATCTCTAGCATATGCAATTTCGACAGAAAAAAATAAAACTGTAAATGTGATTTCGACATTAGAAACAGACAAAAACCTTCTTTTAGAAGGAGATAAATTAAAAACATATGAGGACGATATAGAAGAAGCTTTAAAAAATTCAAAAACTATTATAGCAGATCCTCTATATAGACCAATTTGTCCACTTGATTCCAACTTTATATCTTTGCCACATGAGGGGTTTTCAGGGCGAATTTATAGAGATGAAATACCAAATTTAATTAATAAATCTTTATAGGAAAGGGGAATTTACGAATGAAAAAATTCAAAAAATTAATATGTGCACTATTAATAGCAACAATGGTGCCAGTGTTTGGAGGGTGCTCATCATCTTCAACTAGCTCTTCAAGCTCAAATAAAAGCGCATCTTCGAGCTCAGCATCTTCAGAAAGTAGTGATACAATAACTATAACTGACCAAG
>NZ_JADPET010000159.1 GCF_015667935.1 Clostridium sp. 1001270J_160509_D11
AAAGATTCCAAATCTTTTATTATCTACAATAATTCTAGCAATATCTAATATAATTGTAAGAGGTTTAGGATTTATATATAAAATTTTTTTATCAAATATAATAGGAGAACAAGGTCTGGGAATATACCATATAGTATTTAACTTTCTTATGATTTGTATAGCATTAACTACAACCGGCATTCCGACGGCTCTGAGTTGTTTAATTTCAACTAATAATACTTTAAAAGATAAAAAACAAACTAATATATTCTTTATATCGACACTATATATATCATTTTTCATTGCTTTTATTATTTCCATATTTGTATCTATACATAGCGAATTTTTCTCAGATATATTTTTACATAATCCAAAATTAAACCTTTTTATACTAGCTATTTGTCCAGCTATAGTTTTAATAACTCTGTCAAATGTCTTGAGAAGTTACTTCTATGGAATAAAGAAAGTCATTGTTCCTGCTGTTGGTCAAATACTAGAACAAATATCTAGAATTTTATTTTTAATTCTTGTTTACTATTACATAAAAAATGACCACTTACTTTGTTATAGCGCACTTATAGCTATATCTATTGGCGAAATGATAAATATAATATTTATTACAGTAAATCTTTATTATGATTCTAATCTATATAGAAAATTAATTATAAATATAGATGATTTTAAACATGCCTCTTTTGAAATGCTAAAGATGTCTATACCTATAACTTGTAATAGAATGTCGAGTATAGTACTTCAATCAATAAGCTCTATAATAATACCATCTAGATTAATACTTGCTAATATGTCTTATACACAGGCCTTAGGAGCCTATGGTATTATAAGTGGTATGGTTATGCCATTTGTATATCTTCCTTTTTCAGTCGGCTCAGCCCTCGTTGTAAACTTAATTCCAAGTATATCTAGTGAAGTTGCACTAAAAAATAATAGTTTTCTTATAAAGAAAATTAAATATTCTATAGCTCTAACGTTAATTGTAAGTATTTTATGCTCTTTATTATTTTATTTCTTTGCAAAACCGCTTTGTATTTTATTTTTTAAAAACGAAGTCGCTGGAGTTTACTTAAAATCTATGTTTTTAGCTCCGATTTTTTTATCTCTAAATCAAACTTTATCAGCAATACTCCATGGTATAAGAAGAGAATTTATTTCGAGCTTTAATACTATTTTAGGAATGGCAATTCAATTAATCTTTTTATACTTCTTGTTACCTATTCCTAGCTTAAATATATTCGCCTACATATATGTAGTAACTGGAATCGCTATTTTTACTACGCTTTTACATTCAATAGCATTACTCCATGCTTTAAAAAATCCAGCTAAATCAATTTAATTACATGCATACATAAAAAAAGCAACCAATAAGTAGTTTTATTTTTTAAAACGCTCTTATTGGTTGTTTTAATCTATATTAAGAATCAAATATTAAATATTTTCATTTTTATATTATCCTAAATTATATTTATACTATATTTATACTTAGAAACATCCATCAAAGTTAAAGTCTGATGCAGCTACTACTGGAACATCTCTTGCTTGAACTGCTTGTGCTGCTCCTACTACAGAGATTAATGCATATCCTAATAAAGATACAGTAGTTCTTAATAATAATTGTGGATAAACTGGTTTTAATATAGTAACAGTGTATGGATTTTGTGCTGCATTTGTATTTTGTATAGTTGCTTCTACACAACTTAATGATAATTTAGATTGATAGTATTGTTCTACAACACTTGAGTCCATATTATATGCTCTACATAAACTTCCATTTAAAGCTTCATATGTTAAAGCTATGCCACCTGCTGTTGCATTTATTGTAGTTGCTATTTGTACATTTGAACATCCTGCTGTTCCCTTTAATACTACATTTATACTATTTGCTGGGTCTGCTCCTGCTGGTGCAGTTACTGTAGCAGTTGTTGCAGCTTGTGAATAATCTAAAGTAGTTCCCATGCATTGTTGACAACAACTTGATAAACCTGCAGTACTAACTGATGATCTATTTAATAAATTGTGGCTTGAAGTAAATACTGATGTTGGTGTAAGTGCTTTTCCTGCCACTGTTGTTGCTCCTGGAGCTAAAGTTACAGTAGAATCTCCAAAACAAACTTCTGTTATATTTAACTTAAATGTTCCAACTGGTATAGGGTCTCCTGTTACAGTTATTCCTGTTGTAAATGTTTGAGTTCCTCCAGTTGCCAATACAGCTGTTGTACCTGTTGCTACTCTATCAAATTTTATAGCATCTGATACTTTATATGTTCTAATTATATAAGGCATACAATTTGCTGATGTTATTGGTTGTGCTTGTAAACCTATACAGCATTGTGCATTTCCTGCACATGGTGCTAATGTTGAACAAGAAGAATATGTTGAATCTGTTCCTGCTGGTTCATAAGGTATAGGACATTTTGGAGTTTGATCATTGTTATTATTACATTGGCAATTACATTGTACAATTGGTGGTTGTGGTGGTTGTGGTGGTAATGGTTGACTTACTGCAAAATTATCATAATTACATTCTCCTTGGTCCATTATAAATCCTCTAGGATCCATCATATCTTGTGTATATTGATTCCCTCTTATCACTCTAGTATTCATTGCATTTCTATTGCATTGCATTATTGATTACCTCCCATTAATATAAACTTTTGGCTAAAACCAATTTTTTAACCTACTAAATACTATGTTAGAAATGCAAATATTGTTCTTATTTTTGTAAAAAAGTAAAAAATAATTTTTTTTTGTAGAAAATTATACTAATTAGTGATTGTTAACTATAATATTTACGCTTCTATAGAATATAATTTTATAAAGGAATACCAATTTTATAAAGAATAGATTTCTTTAAAGCAAAATATATATTTATAGAGGTGAATCACATGACTTTTATTAATAATACTTCTAATTTAATTAGAAGGTCTTCCAAAGATATATTCTATATTTTTAATAATAACGGTCTTTACTATAATTACTATGATAAAGATAATACCCTAATAAAAGATAATATTTTAATAAGTAATAATACAATTGATTATACACAATTTTACTTTACTATAGACAATTTAGATAAAATCTATGGAATTGTATCAGATAATGCAATCAAAATAGTGGAATGTGAAAAAGACAGTAATATATTTTTACTGAAGGAGACATTTAGCTTTGATTATGAAAAATTTGCTGTTTGTTTTCCATTTATAAAATATATAGATGACAATATCCATATGTTTTATTATGTATATAGTCCTAAGTTTACTAATTCGGCAGTTATTTTTCACCAATATAAAAATAACGAAGGCCAATGGATTGAAAACCAAATAGATTTTGTCAATTTCAATATTTTAAACCAATTCTATATCGTATTTAACGATAATATTCCGACTATATTTTACTTAAATTTAGTAGATAATTATGAACAAGTATTTTATTCTACATTTGATTATAATAATTTGAGTTGGAGCAATCCTATCCAACTTACAAATACTGCTAGCAATAAATTATATTTAAATATATTAAAAATTCCAGATAGCGATATGTATCATTTAGTATTTTGTGAAAATACAAATGATCAATATTCTGTAAAATACTTAAATTTTAATGTTAAGGATAATATCTTAGTCCAAAATATTTCTTGTTTTATAACTGAGCCATCATTATATACTTTTCCATCTTTGATAATGGAGAATTCTATTTTATATTGTATGTGGGTCTCATTTGATAAGTTGTTCACTTCTTTTTCTAAAGATTTTGGGAAAACATGGAGCAAACCTGTGTGTGATGAAACAAGTGTTAGCGAGTATTTTCTAAGAACTAATATACACTCCAATGTAGATGATGATTTAATTTATAAAGATTTATATTTATTTACAACTATGAATACTTTAAGTATTTTAGGATTTTAATATTTTTACAAAAACTAAAAATAGGCAATAGATTTCTATTGCCTAAAATATATTAAATTAAATTAAGAAATACTATCTTTGACAGTTGCAGTTATTTCCTGAATTATTTGCTGAAGCGTTATTTGTATTTGAGTTACCTCCACATTGTTTAAAGTCGCATACTTTAGAGAAAGTATCAACTACTCTTGGTTGAACTTGACTTGAAGAACCAAGTACTACTATTTGTTCTTGTTTTAATATACTTACTACTTCTTGTAAGCAAAGAACTAAGTCTAATCCACCTGGTAATTGGAAGTTATAAGTTGTGCATCCATTAATACATTCTTTACTTATTAATCCTGTACCAACGCAACCTACTGATAATTGAGTTTGATAGTTTTGTCTTAAAGTAAATGAATTTCCATCTGCTGGAACAGATAATTGTGCTGATAATGTATTAAAATTAAATACTGTACAATTAGTAGTAGGAACTACTAATACATTTATCTTTGTGCATCCACATTTACATTTTAAAATTATTTCTAATCCATTTATTTGTATAGTTAATCCTCTTTGTCTATATCTTGTTGTTGTTCCTAATCCTTGTGAACAACAAGTTGTATTTCTTTCTCCACATACAGTATAATCAAAGTTTGATTCACAAGGTGCATCATTAGTCACTTCTTCTACTGTAAATCCTTCTAAAGATGTATTTCCTGGATATATTACCATTTCGTCATAATTAAAGCATATTTGTTCTACAGTAACTCTTCCTTGACCAGTTTTTGGAACCATACCATTTACGTCTATAACTTCATAAGTATAGTCTAATCCTGTTCCATTAGCATCTTGGAATGTTTGGAATTCTATAGTATCAAATATTCTATTAGCATCTATAGCATATGGTATTGTATTAGCTGTTGATACTCTTGGTATATTAAGTGGTGAACTACATAATGTGTTATCACAAGTATTTTTTATACAATTTTGACTTATAGTATCTTCACATGTTTCACAACAATGGTCTTGTTTATGATGATGTTGAGGTTTTTTGCAAGGGTCTACACAATTATTATTACAAGGTTCTGCTTCTTTACATGGTTCTTGACAGCAATTATTGTTTTGCATCATAGAATGTTTAGTTTTGCATCCTCTACCCATATCTTCATTCATATCTCTATCAAGTGCTTCTTCATTACTTAACCCCATCATTTGTGTTGTAACAACCTTATTTTTATTCTTTCTAAGATTTTGCATTTCTTTGTCCCCCTAAATAAGTTATCTATTATACGATATGAGATTCATATAATATACTAAATATTATGCAAATTCTGAGCTAATTGTTCTTATTTGATATGTAATTTGAAATAATAAAGGAATATAATTTCCTTAGAATTAAAAAAATACCTGTATATTTCATACAGGTATTAAATAAAAAACTTGGTTAAAAATTGAAGCACATAGGAAATCATAGTTATTACTGTGTTTTAACTATAATATATCCAATTTTATAGGTTATAATCTACGCTTATATTCCTATGTGCTAAATAATTAAGGTTTTATACTAACTAAAATATCAAGTAATTAATAGCTTTGTCCTGGGAATCTTCTATAACTAGCTGTATTACCTGTTGATCCACCTTGGCAAGGGCTCCAGCATCGTGGTTGTGGTCTATTGCATCCACATCCACAGCCTGTTGATCCTGTTGATCCACCTTGGCAAGGGCTCCAGCATGGTGGTTGTGGTCTATTGCATCCACAGCCTGTTGATCCTGTTGTTCCAGTTGATCCTGTTGTTCCAGTTGATCCTGTTGTTCCAGTTGATCCTGTTGTTCCAGTTGATCCTATTGTTCCTGTTGATCCTATTGTTCCAGTTGATCCTGATACTACTCCACCTGTACTTGAACCTATAGATGCATATACTGGGTCTACTACATAATTAAATGTTGTATGATAGTCTGCTCCATCATATACATTTCTTGAACTATTGTAATATACATTATGATCTACATAGTGATCTCTATAACGATTAGTATTCATAGTATGATAGTTGTTGATTCTATGATGATAAGTGTCATAATAATTTACATTTTCTACAGCTTGTGTAGTTCCAACATTAGCTGTATTGTTAACATAATTATTTACTTGTCCTTGTCTTACTTGAGTTGGTTGTTGAACGTAACCTTGTGCAAATTGATTTCCTGCGATTTGAGATCTATTTTGCATGATTTGACCTTCTAAATATTGATTTTCATAATATTGGTATGGCATTTATACCCTCTCCTTATTTTATATATTTTATTTAGAGCTTTATTTAAACTCTTAATAAATATATATGTAATTTCCGCAAGAGTAGCACCCTCTGGCACCTCAACTATTCCACTATTATTTATCCTTCCACAAATAGCAACTTTT
>NZ_JADPET010000015.1 GCF_015667935.1 Clostridium sp. 1001270J_160509_D11
TATATTTATGAAGGATTATAAAAATTTATTTTTTAAGATATTAAAAAACGGGGGATTATTTTTGATATTAATAATATTTACATTTTACTTTGTATTTAAAGATATGGATTTAAATGCAGTGGCTAAAACTATATCAAATGTAAATATAATGTATATATTAACAGCAGTTACATGTATGTGTGTATTTTTATTATGTGAAGCTAGTAATTTTAGAAGAAACCTTAGTGCTTTAGGATGTAAAACAAATCTCCTAAAATGTATTAATTATTCAGTACAAGGATTTTTCTTTAGTTCAATTACACCTTCAGCTTCTGGTGGGCAACCGATGCAAGCTTACCAAATGTATAAAGATGATATAAAAATATCTCACTCTACACTTGTATTATTTGTTGAATTTATATTTTTCCAAACAGTAACTATAATGTACGCGATAATTGGATTTATAAGCCAACGTTCGCTTTTAGCTGGAAAAGTTAATTCTCTTATGATTTTATTTACTATAGGACTTATATGTAACTTTGCTATGCTTATGGCATTAGTATTAGTTTTATTCTATAGTGAAGGTGTTAAAAAAATACTAAATGTAATAGTGGGATTTTTAAAATTCTGTAGATTTAAAAAAGCAGATGTATTAAAAGAAAAAGTAGACTCAGTAATAGACGACTATAAAGACTGTGCTATGTATATAGTTAAAAACAAAGGAATAATGGTTAAAACTTTTATAACAAAATGTATACAAATATTTGCACTACACAGTATACCTTATTGGATTTATCGTTCATTTGGGTTTAATGAGTACTCAATATTTGTATTTATAGGAGTTCAAGCTGTATTATTTATATCAGTTTCTGCACTGCCTCTTCCAGGATCAGTAGGGGTTAGTGAAAGTGGATTCTTAACTTTATTTAAATTATTATTCCCTGTCACAGTATTAAATGAAGCTATGCTACTTAGTAGAGGGGTAAGTTTCTACTTATTTGTATTCTTGTGTGGAATGTTTATATTAGTTAAAGGATTTAAAGATTCTAGAGAAAAAAGACTTGCAAGAATACGAGCAGCAAAAGAAGCCAAAGAAAAGAAAGTATACAAACAAAGAGTTGTTCAACAAATATAATAAAAAGAGTCGTCAAATTATGCCGACTCTTTTTTTGGATAAACTAAATAAAGAGCAATATTTCTAAGTTAAAAATAACCTTAGTTTGACACAGTAATCCAAAGAGATTAAGATTTAATTATAAAGATAAAAATACAGTTCTGGTTGGTAGTCCAGACGCGGATAATCCGTCAGTAACCTGCATCCTTGATTGTCCATTCTTTATATAAAATTTAAGGAGTATGAAAATACAAAATTATTTTTATACTCCTTTTAAAATTCTTAAATATAAATATGGATTTTGATTTTATAAATTATAAATCAAATGATATTTGCTCGCTTTGGAATTTACTTTTATATTCTGATATTATATCTTCCATTTTATAAGTTATTTCTAACTCAGAGCATTTTTTCTCAAAATATTGTTGTAAAGATTTATAGTTTGGACTATTACATACATATTTATCACCATATAAATTTTGATATTTAGATACTAAATTAGGAAAATTTTCTCTTAGTTTTGTATAATAATAAAATCGTTGATTAGCTCTAAGGGTAACTCCGAACATAGGATAAATAAAGTTAGCACCTGATTTATAAGCTTGATTTATTATTTTATCGATATTATCTTTAGTATCGTTTATAAATGGAAGCAGGGGCATCATAAGTATGCCTGTATAAATTCCTGCTTCTCTTAATTTTTTTATCGCCTCAAATCTCTTAGATGATACACATACATTGGGTTCGATTATTTTGCTTAAATTATCATTACCACAAGTTATACTAAGTTTTACAATTACAGGTGAGTGCATGTTTATTTCTTTTAGTATATCTATATCTCTCAAAATTAAATCAGATTTTGTCGCTATAGCTACGCCAAAACCGTATTTATCGATTAATTTAAGTGATGATCTTGTTACTTCGTATTTCTTTTCAAATGGATTATATGTATCTGACATAGCTCCTATTTGAATAACTCCACTATGTCTTTTTGATTTAAGTTGCTTTTCTAAAATAGATATACAGTCTTTTTTTATTCTAACTCTGTCAAAGTCGATTATATTATAACAATTACTTCTGCTGTCACAGTATATGCAACCATGACAGCAACCTCTATATAAATTCATATTGTAGTCAGTCCCAAACCAATGGGAATTATCATATTGTATTTTTGATAAAATTTCCTTGGCAATAATAAATTCCATAATATATTTAAAGTTTTAAACTTTATATCCTTTCATATATTTTATTTATATTATAGACCAAAATATTGTTTTAAGGCAGCATTACCTCTATTTCATCATTTATGGTAATGCTTTTAATATCTTTAGGATTTAAAATCTTTGAAAAACTTGCATAAGATTGAGAATGACCAAATAAATCTCTTCCAATAGTTGAATAAGATGAAGTATTTGATATAAAGAAATCATCGCCAGAATATTCTGTTGAATCTTTCATTGTAACTTTACTTATAAAGTAATTATATTTCCCATTGCTTTTAATTCTTACAGAAAGAGGTGATAAAGTGACTGTTTTAACGCGAATTCTTCTATTGTCTACTTTATAAGATTTATTGATTACATAAGTTTTTGATGTATCTTTGCAATTTAATTTAAATTTTAAAGTCCAACTTCCTTTTATTAAATTTACAAAATCGCCGTACTCATCTTTATTCTTATTATAAGGATAGTAACCAAAATCTTTAAAACTAAGTCTTATATCACTATTGTTTATATCTTCTTCTTCCATAGTAATTAAAAGTGTAGAAGTATGAGAATCGTCATCTTCGGATTTTATAGACTCAAATGTCGCACTAGAAGAAGGTCTATAATCGCCATTTGATTTAACTTCAAAATTAAAGTCATTAAATGTTTTTAAAGAATGTGAAAATTCATCTTTTGTTTTTAACTTTAGTATTATATACAATGAGTTTTTATCACTGATGACTTGGGTAGCAGTTATTCTTAGCCCTTTGGATTCTACAGACTTATTTATATTTGCACCAGAGCCATTTATAAGAGATTCATTTTCTTTATTTATATTTAATAAATTAGCAAGTTGAGCATCAAATGAAAAGTAATCTGCAGCAAATGATAATGTAGAAATCATAAGCACAGAAGCTAAAATTATAGCTACAGTCTTTTTAAGTGATATTATTTTGCTCTTGCTTTTACTTTGATTGGATGAATTTTTAATTTTATCCATAGTCATATTAAAAATCTTTTCTTTTTCATTTTCACAAAGTGGTTTTTCATTATCTAGGTATTTGTCTTCATCTATATTATTTAATAATTTATCAATCTTTTTCATAAATAATCCCTCCCTTTATCAACTCTTCTTTTAAAATTGTTTTACTTCGATAAAGTATATTTTCAACTTTCTTTTCGCTTAAATTTAATTTTGATGCAATTACTTTTACTTTTTCAAAGTAAAAATATCTAAGTATAAAAATCGATCTATCAGGTTCTTTAAAATTATCTAATGTAGTTTTAATTATTTTCTTATTATGTAATTTTGAGTATTCATCTTCCATGTCTACATCTATACCTAAATCATTTTCTTCTATCTCAAATAGAGAAGTATTAGAGTTAGATGTTTTAAGTTTGTCGAAACAAGTGTTTCTTGCAATTGCATAGATATAGCTTTTTAATGATTTATTTTTCTCCTGGTTAAAATTGTCGATATTTTTCCAAAGCTTAAAAAAAGTATCTGATATAGCCTCTTCTATGTCTTCGCTATTTAAATTTATAAGTATATTTTTACAAATTGTATTAATAGCAGGACCATAAACATCGATTACCATTTTTATGCCGTCTTCAGGAGATTTTTTTAAAAGTTTGATGATTTTTCTCTCCTTAAATTTTTCCATTTAAAAACCTCCATTTTATTTTTATAAATACATTTTAATATAAGTATTAATTTAAGATAATTACCTTTTCATATATCAATACTTGTAAAAATAATTTTTCACTCAAAAATTTTGAAAAAAATTTAAAAATAATGTAACGAAATGTATATTTTATTATACTACTATATGAAACACAAATTTCTAGCTAGAAAGATAGGAGGATAAATGAAGCAAATTGAAAAGTTATACGATTTATATTCCAAAGATGTATATAGATTTATTTATTCACTTAGTTTTGATGAAGAAGTTGCAAAAGATATTATGCAAACAACATTTTTGGAGTGTATAAAGAGTATAAAAAACTTTAAAGGCAATTGTAGCGAAAAAACATGGTTATTATCTATATCAAAAAATCAATATTATACATATTTAAAAAAACATCCTAAAACACAATCGATTTATGAAAGTGATTTTGATGAGGTTGAGGAGTTCACACAAGATGATATGTATAAATACCGTGAGATATTAAAAGTTATAAACAGCCTAAAAGAGCCACAAAGACAGATAATGATACTTAGACTAATAAATGATTTTACGTTTAAAGAAATTGGAGAAATTCTAGGTAAAAGTGAAAACTACTGTAGGGTTAATTTTTTTAGGGAAAAGAAAAAACTGGTTAAACAGTTTAATGATTAAAAATATAGAAAAGCAGGTGAGAAAATGAGTAAATTAAAATGCAGTATAGTTGAAGATTTAATGCCACTTTATATAGAAGATCTTTTAAGTGAAGAAACTAAAAAGGAGATAGAGTTGCATTTAGATGAATGTGAAGATTGTAAAGAAGTTTATGATGAATTAAAAGAAGATGTGAATTTAGGATATGAAAAAAAGATTGATTTAAAAGAAGATGAATATGAAGAGTTAAAAACAGATACATTAGATTCTATTAAAAATTATTTAAATAAAATAAAGTATATTTTAATAATATTTTCAATGGCAGTATCTGTTGGAATAAGTATATTAGGAAATGGATTTTTAAGCACAATACCATGGATTATAATAATACCTTTTGTGCTTGGGCTTTTATATAAAGAAAATACGCTTATAATAGCTACAGCACTTATTTTTAATATATTATTTAATATTGTTTTACAAAGTGCATATGCTATCATATTTGATAGTATATATATTTTATTATGTACAGGCGCAGGATTATTCCTAGCAATCAGTATAAAAAATTTAAAAACAAATTAATGGGGGGAAAATATGAAATATATAAAATTGATTATAGCAGTTTTAATAACAGGTATTGCTATATACATTTACAGTGGATTTTTTGGAAATCCAATAGAATATTTAAAGGTAAAACATGCATTTGAAGATTATATAGATAAAAACTACGATGGAAAACTTGAAATAGAAGCTATCAAATTTAATTTTAAAACTGGGGGTTTTTATGCACAAGTTGGAGATGGTAATTACAAAACCAATTCATATTTAGATTATTATTATGATGGTAGTATAGGAGATGGATATTACCAAGATACAATTACTAATATGCAAGATGAGATTAATAATTATATATCTTATAATATCGAAAAAGAAACAGGGATAAAAAGATATTATATGATATTAGAACCAACAATTAATATTAAACAGTATAAATATAAAGTAAATGATTTTTATAGTGGAGAAGAACCTATAGATTTAACCTTAAACCTTGGATATGCATATGATTTTGATGAAAAAAATGCAAAAGATAGCGAAAAAGATAAATTTCCATATAAAAATAAAGATGAATTTTCAAAAGATGCTTATAAAATAGTAAAAACTCTTAAAAAAATAAATTATGATTTCAGCAATATAAAAATTTATTCTTTTAAAGCAGATGGAAATAATGCATATGAGGTTAATATAAAAGATTTAAATAGTATAAAATCAGAAGCTGATTTAAATGAAATAATAAAAAATGTAGATTACAGCAAATAATAAGGATAAAATAATATTATATAAATAAAAGGGGGTGCCTACATGCAAATTAAAAATGTAGCTATAATAGGGGCAGGTGCAATAGGAGGAGTATATGCATATTCTATACATAAACTTTTAGATTATAATTTCGCTTTTATAGCAAATGGAAAGAGAAAAGAAAGATTAGAAAAAGAAGGGCTATATTTAAATGGAGAACAATTTTATCCAAAGGTAGTATCTTCAGATGAGGATATAACTTTTGATTTAATAATAATAAGTGTAAAAAATTATCAACTTCAAAGTGCTATAGAAGATATAAAAGATTTAGTACATAAAAATACTATAATACTTCCATTATTAAATGGTATAGTTGCGAAAGATATACTGCAAGATGCTTTTAAAGATAATCAAGTTTTATATGGACTTGCTATAAAGATAGATGCTGTAAAAATAGGAAATAAAATAACTCAAACAAACAGCGCAATAATACAATTTGGAGATGCGAATAATAAAGAAATGAGCGAGGGAGTGCTTGCTGTAAAAAATCTATTAAATGATGCAAAAATAAACAATCAAGTATTTGAAGATATGATAAAGACAGTTTGGACAAAGTGGATGCTAAATATAGGATTAAATCAAGTTTCTGCTATATCAGCAGCTACATATGGAGTGATTAAGAATACGCCAGAGCTTTTAACTTTAGTAGATAAAGCAATGAAAGAAGTTATGAATGTATCACAAGTTTGTGATATAAACTTAGGGGATAGAAATTGGCAGAGTGTTCAAGATGTAATAAGTACACTTAGCGGCGATGGCAAGACATCTTTATTACAAGATGTTGAAAATAAAAGAAAAACAGAAATTGAATACTTTTCGGGAACGCTTATGAAAATAGCAAAAGAGCACAATATAGAAGTTCCAGTAAATGAAGTTTTATATAATTTTATAAAGGCCAAAGAAAAATCTTATACAAAATAGATATATTGAAAAATATGAGTAAGAAACTTTTTAAACCTTATACATATAATAAATATAAAAGTTTTAAAGGAGAGAAAAGATGGATAACTTATGTCAACAATATAATTTAAATCAGCTTTTTGCACCTTATGATCCACAAAGACCGACAGCATATGCGAGAATAAGAGGTGGAAAATTAGCACCTTGTATAGATGGAAATGTATTTTTTTATCAATTAGAAGGCGGGGTTTATATAAAAGCTTATCTAACTGGTATACCAGATTCTAATCAAAATGGTCAACTAACTAGATTTCATGGATTTCACATCCATGAAAATGGTGACTGTCAAGTAGGAACAGAAGACAATCCTTTCCCAAATACAGGCAGCCATTTTAATCCATCAGAAGAGAAACATCCATTTCATGCAGGGGATTTGCCTCCAATATTAGCAAGTGATGGAATAGGAATATTATCTGTATACACTTCTTATTTTACTGTAGCAGATATAATAAATAAATCAGTCGTACTTCACGAAAATTATGACGATTTTACAACACAACCTTCTGGAAATTCTGGGGCAAAAATAGCTTGTGGTAGAATACTACCTTATAATTATTAAAATAAAATTAAAAAGAAAATCTAATTCAGAAAAAATACTTATCTTATAATAAGTCTGAAATAGGTTTTCTTTATTTTTTAGAAAATTGCTAATATAAATTTTAATTAAAAAGAATCATTACCTAAGCTATATTTAATAATATTGTAATATAAAAATAGTATATAATTATAAAAAGAGAGGAGTGATTGTTATTAATAATTTAAATTATGTATTGTTGAGATTAGGAGTACTTTTATTAATATTAATAGGAATATTTATATTTGTTACATTGTCGATTGTAATTTTTGCAAAAAAATTTAATTGTGAGGAAAAAGTATTTAATGGAAGAATTTTTTCTTTTTTAGGCAACAGAAAAGAATTTAAAGAAGGCATAAAGCCGAGCATAACAGATGGGGCATTGATTTATACAATATCATTAATAGCCCTTATATATATAGGTAGCTTTATGCAATTATACTGGGGAACTATAGGACTTATAGCTACTGAAGTTATGATTTTATTAATACCAGTACTTTACGCAATTTATATAAAAGCAGATATAAAAAATACTTTTAGTTTAAGAATGATAAAAATAAGATATATTTTAGGAAGTATTATAGTATGGTTTGGTGGATATTTAATAATAAATATAACGACACAAATCTTGCTTTCGTTATTTCCAGAAGGGGCGGATGTATTACAAGCTGTAAATAGCAGTGTTATGATGGATTCGTTTATCGCAAGTTTAGTTGTAGTTGCTTTAATTCCTGCAATATGTGAAGAAGTTTTATTTAGAGGTTTTTTACTTAGCTCATTTAAAGGGAAAAGTAAAAAGTCAAAAATTTGGGCTATTATAATAGTAGGAATATTATTTGGCATAATGCATCTAAACTTTATAAGAATAGTTCCAACAGCAATGCTAGGAATATTATTTGCATACTCTGCATTAGTAACACAATCAATTTGGACTAGTGTATTTATGCACTTCTTAAATAATGGATTTTCTGTATGTGTATTATACTTAAATGAAAATTATCTACATATACCACTAGATACACCAGTTAATTATACAATGCCACAACTATCATCAATAATAATGACAGTGTTAATAGGAGGGGCATTTATATATCTAGGAAGTTTATGCTTTAAAAATAAAAAAGATATTATAGAAGCTTAAAGTATATAATTAAAAAGGAAACTACAGTAAATAAACTGAGTTTCCTTTTTTTTAAACTTCTCTTAATTTTGATACAATTTCTTCTTCTGGTGTTACATATATAGTGTTATTTGTTTCATAAATAACCATTCCCGGTTTTGAACCGCTTGGTTTTTTAACATGTTTTTTCATAGTATAGTCTACAGGCACTTGTGAAGACATACGTCCTTTACTAAAGTATGCTGCTAGCATAGCTCCTTCAAGCAATGTATTATCTGGAACTTCAACTCCTGCACATTTTATAATAACGTGAGAACCTGGAATATTTTTTGTATGCATCCATATATCTTCAGGATCTGCAATTCTTAAAGTAAGGTAGTCGTTTTGCTTGTTGTTTTTACCTACTAAAATTGTAAATCCATCAGATGATATAAATTTATTCGGCTTAGTAGTTAAATCCATTTCCTTTTTAGCCTTAAATTTACGAGGTGCTCTCGCATACCCAAGTTTTATTAATTCTTCTTTTATATCTTCTAAATCTTCAAGATTTTCACAGTTTTCAATACTTAAAAGGACGTTTTCTAAATATTCTATTTCGTCTTTACTTATAGCCATTTGCTCAGTAAGTTCTTTTTTAGCAGTTTTTAGCTTGTTGTATTTTTTAAAGTATTTTTGAGTATTTTCTGATGGCGTAAGGTTTTCATTTAATTCAATTGTCATCTTAGCCATATTTTCATCATAGAAGTTATCCACTTCTATGCTCTTCATACCTTTTTGTATCATATATATATATGCAGTTAGAAGTTCGCCTTTTATTTTATATATATCTGCATTATCAGCTTGTTTAAGTTCTTTTTGTTGTTTCTTTTGTTTATTATAAAGTCTATCTAATTTTATAGATATACTTTTTCTAAGGTCAGAAGTCTTTTGATGAACTCTATCTTTAAAATCTTTTGTGATGTAGTAGTCTTCTACTATTTTTGATATGCTTTCATCATGTATAAATTTAAATCCTTCATAGAAAGTTAGATCAATACAATTAAAGTCTACAACTTTATCTACTTTTTCATTTATTATCATACAAGGATTAAATTCGTTGTTTTTGACTTTAGTAAATATATCTGAGAATGTTCTGTATAATTCAGCAAGTTCATCTCTAGATAAGTCTTCACCTTTAGCATCAAATTTTATATTTGATCTATAACATATTTCCTTTGCAACAGTAGGACTTATTCCTAAAAATTTGCTGTAAATTGCTTTAGAAATAGGCCCATCAAATTCTCTTAAAGTATTTATAAAAGATTTGATAGAACAACCTTTTACAGGGTCTATTTTATCTTGTGCAGGAGGAAGAGTATAAGTCATAGCAGGTAGAATTTGACGTGCTCTACTCACACTAGGCGGAACTCTTTTTATTGAATCTATTATAGTTGAATCTTTATCATGAGTTAAAATTATATTACTATGTCTCCCCATTATTTCAACATATATATTTTTAGTACTTTTATCTTTTAATTCATCATAAGACTCAATACTTATTTTTATAATTCTTTCAAAACCAACTTGAGTTATATCAGTTATTATACCTCCTTGAAGATGTTTTCTAAGCAACATACAAAACATAGGTGCTTTTAGAGGATTTTCTTTATTATATTTATTAGCTATATAAACTCTAGGATTTGATGAACTAGAACTAAGAACAACTTTAAAATTTTCTCTGTTATTTCTTACATAAAGAAGTATTTCATCATTTTCTGGTTGATGAACTCTATCTATTTTACCACCAACTAATTTCGAATTTAATTCATGGGCGATTGAATTTACAACTAAACCATCTAATGCCATAGTTTCTCCTTTCATTGTTAGATAATATTCAGTTTTCTATACTACAATATATCTCAATCTATAATTATTATCTAAGTCTTTTTTAATTATGTTATTTACATAATAATTATATACATATGAATTGATATTTACTAGACTTGTTTTACTTATTTATTTAAATAAGATAAAATAAATATAGATACAAAGATAAAAAATCTAACTGCATATATACTGTAATTTGGAATTATATGAAAGCTTTAGATACTAAAAATTATAAATAAATTGATTATTATGTAGCATGATTGGAAAAAAATATAGATAGGATATTTAAATTTTTATTATTAATTTTATATTATTAAAGATGATTTAATTATTAAAAAAAGAATATATTAAATAAGAAGTTACATGTAAATATTGGCAAAGAACTAGATAAAATTTCCTAAATATTTATTTTTAAATAAAAATAAGGTATAATTATATGTTAGAAAATATCAAAGGGGAATTAAAATGAGATTTTGGAAATTACATGGAATAGGAAATGATTTTGTTGCAATAGATGGAAGAGAAGACAATATAGATAATAATGATTATGGAGATTATGCAAGACGTGCATGTCATAGAAAATTTTCTGTGGGGGCAGATGGTCTATTAGTAGTAAAAAACTCAGATATTGCAGATATTGAGATGGTATATTATAACTCTGATGGTTCTAGAGCTGCTATGTGTGGCAATGGGCTTAGATGTTTTGTAAAATTTGTTTATGATAATAAAATAATAGAAAAAGACGAGTTTGATGTATATACATTAGATGGCATAAAAAGAGTTAAATTAAATTTAAAAGATAACGAAATACAAACTATTAAAGTAAATATGGGAAAAGGAAGCTTTTTAGCTAAAGATGTTCCTATAAATACAGAAATAGATAAATTTATAGAACAAAAAATAAATGTACTTGATAGAGAATATACAGTTTCATCAATACTTATGGGCGTTCCGCATACAATTGTTTTTGTAGATGAGCTAAATATGGATGAAGTTTGTAAATATGGAGCAGAAATAGAAAATCACGAGATGTTTCCACAAAAAACTAATGTAAATTTTGTACAAATAATAGACGATAAAAATATATTAGTAAAAACTTTTGAAAGAGGATGTGGATATACATTTGGATGCGGAACAGGAATGACAGCCTCAGTAATGGTGAGTAACTATCTTGGAAAAGTAGGAAAAAGTGTAAATGTAACTTCTGAAGGAGGAAGTGTACAAATTGATTTAGAAGATGGATTTGCATATATGACAGGTCCAGCTGTGAAAATATGTGAAGGAAACTTGGAGGTATAATATGGCAATTAGTATGACCGGATTTGGAAGAGGAGAAGTAAAAAACGACAACTATCAATTTTTAGTAGAATGTAAAACTATTAACCATAGATATTGTGATATAAATATGCGTCTTCCAAGAAAAATCAACTTTTTAGAAGATAAAGCTAGAAATTTTATAAAAGATTTTGTAAAAAGAGGTAGAGTTGATTTATATGTAAAGCTTGACTTAATAGGCTCAGAGGATGTAAACTTAAAATTCGATGATAATTTAGCAGACCAATATATAAATATATTGCAAACTATTAGAGATAAATATACTTTAGCAGATGATATATCTGTTATGAATGTTGCAAAGTTTCCAGATATAATAAAAACTGAGGAAAAAGAAGAAGACGAAGATGAAATGTGGGCTATGTTCAAAGAAGCTTTAGAAATAGCTCTAGATAAACTAGTCGATATGAGACAACAAGAAGGTAAAAAATTAGAAGAAGATACTCTACAAAGATGTGATATATTATCTGGTTATATAAATGAAATAGAAAAATTGTCTGATACAGTAGTTGCTGATTATAGAGATAAATTAAATACAAGAATAAAAGAACTATTAGAAAATCCAAACGAAATAGACGAAAATAGAATGGCACAAGAAGTAGCTATATATGCAGATAAAAGTTCTATAACTGAGGAAATAGTTAGATTTAATTCTCATATAACTCAACTTAAAAATACAGTAGTAAAAGATGATTCAGTTGGTAGAAAAATGGATTTTCTTATCCAAGAAATGAACAGAGAAATAAATACTATGGGATCTAAATCTTCTGATATAAATATCACTAACTTAGTAGTTGAAGTTAAAAGTGAGCTTGAAAAAATCAGAGAGCAAATTCAAAATATAGAATAGTATTTACATAGCAAAATAGAAAGGGAGATATAATAATGATTAAGAAAAAAGGATTATTATTAGTTATTTCTGGTCCATCAGGAGCAGGCAAGGGAACTGTCTGCAAAGAACTATTAGAAAGAAATCCTGAGTTTAAACTTTCAGTATCAGCTACTACTAGAGCTCCTAGAGAAGGTGAAGTAGATGGAGAAAGTTATTTCTTCTTAACAAAAGAAAAATTCAGCGAGATGATAGGACAAGGTGGGTTTTTAGAATACGCACAAATTTATAGTAACTTCTATGGAACACCAAAAGGGCCTGTAATGAAGTACTTAGAAGAAGGTAGTGACGTTATTTTAGAAATCGAAATGCAAGGTGCTAGACAAGTAAAAGAAATGTACCCAGAAGCTGTACTTATATTTGTTTTACCTCCTTCGCTTGAAGAATTAAGAAATAGACTTACAACTAGAGGTACGGAAACTGAAGAGCAAGTAAACGAAAGACTTAGTACTTCTCTTGAAGAGATAAAACAAGTAAAAGATTATAACTACTTTATATTTAATGAAAATAATAAAACGACAGAATCTGCAAAAATTATAGAAGATATAATAGTTGCAGAAAAAAATAAAGCTAGCAGATATGAAAAAGCAATAATTAAAAAGTTTGAGGAGGAATTATAAAATGGTAAAACCATCAATAAACGACGTATTAGAAAAAATAAGTAACAGATATTATTTAGTTGGGACTGTAGCTAAGAGAGCTAGAGAAATAGTAGACGGTTCTGAATTATATGTAGAAAACAAACAAGGTGAAAATAAACCAGTTTGTTTAGCAACTGAAGAAGTAGCAGAAGGAAAAATAACTTACAGATTATTAACTCCAGAAGAAATAGAACAAAAAGAATTAGAACATCATTTAGAACAAGAAAAACAACAAAAAGAATTAGAACAAGACTAATTTCAAATAAATTTTAAAATCCCTATAGAATTAACAAGGAGAAAAGTATGCTAAAAGGAAAAACTGTTGTAATAGGAGTAAGTGGCGGAATTGCAGTATATAAAGTTTGTGATGTAGTAAGCAGATTAAAAAAATTAAATGCCAATGTACATGTTATTATGACAAAAGGTGCATGTGAATTTGTAGCTCCCCTTACTTTCCAAACAATGAGTCAAAATTATGTAGTGAGCGATATGTTCCAAGACCCAAAAACATGGGATGTAGAACATATATCACTTGCAAAAAGAGCTGATTTATTTTTAGTTGCTCCAGCAACTGCAAATGTAATTGGGAAAATAGCATGTGGAATTTGTGACGATATGCTTACAACTACAGTAGCTGCTACAAAAGCAAAGGTACTTATAGCTCCAGCTATGAATACTAATATGTATGAAAATCCAATCATACAAAGAAATATATCTACATTAAAAGAATATGGATATAATTTTGTTGAACCAGCAAGTGGTAGACTTGCTTGTGGGGATATTGGAAGTGGAAAACTTGCTTCACCAGAAGATATAGTTGAAGGTGTAGTAAATCTACTTAAATATGATCAAGATTTAATAGGTAAAAAAATAATGATAACTGCAGGCCCAACTATGGAAAGTTTAGACCCTGTAAGATATCTTACAAATAGATCAACTGGAAAAATGGGTTATGCTATAGCTAAAGTCGCAGCAGCTAGAGGTGCTGAAGTTACTTTAGTATCAGGTAAAACAGACATTAAACCACCATCAAATTTAAAGAAATTTATAAGTGTATCATCAGCAGAAGATATGTATCAAGCTGTTATATCTAATTTAGATGAAAATGATGCAGTTATAAAAAGTGCCGCTGTTGCAGACTATAAACCAAAAACATACAGCGATAATAAAATAAAGAAAAAAGATGGAGATTTAGTTATAGAACTAGATAGAAATAAGGATATTGCCTACGAAATCGGAAAAATTAAAAATGACAAGATATTAGTAGGATTTGCAGCAGAGACAAACGACATAATCGAAAATGCAAAAGCTAAGATTGCTAAAAAGAATATGGACTTTATAGTTGCAAATAACTTAAAAGAAAGTGGAGCTGGATTTGGAACTGATACAAACATCGTAAGTATCATAGAAAAAGACGGCAGCATGAAAGAATATCCTATGATGACTAAGGAAGAAGTTGCGTCAGTAATTTTAGATAAAATTAAAACTTTACTAGACAATAAGTCTTCTCTTTAAAAGGACTAATTAATTATATAAATTTTAATAGACTATAAAGAGGAAATCATATGATTTCCTCTTTTAGTAATGAAGATAAATGAAAGGAGTGCGAGAATAAAATGTATGTAAAAGTAATAGTTAAAAATAACAGTCAATATACAGACAACCTATTTACGTATAAAGTGCCAGAATTTTTACAAGATGAAATATGCTTGGGGCATAGAATTCTTGTACCCTTTGGAAAAGGAAACAAACCTATAGAAGCATATGTATTCAGAATAATGCATAACAATGATGAAAAAGTAGAGACAAAATATATCTATGATATTTTGGACGAAAGACCAATATTAAAAAGAGAAGATTTAGAGCTTATTCATTGGATGAAAAATAGATACTTATGCACATATATGGATTGTATAAATTTAATAATTCCTAAAGGATATAAACTAAATAATTATAAATTAATAACACTACACCCATCACTTAAAGGTATTGATGCATATGAATTATACGATTTAAGTGAACAGCTAAGTGATAACAAGAAATTTGTATTTCAAAAGGTTTTAGACAATAAAGGAAGTATAAAACTAGATAAATTAGTTGAAAAGAAAATAGAGTATTCTACACAAGTTGCAGAAGATGAAGAATTATACAACATAAAAGATAAAAAGACTTTAAAAAGAAAAGTTGCTGACAATTTAAATAGTCTTTTATATAAAATGAAAGAAGAATCACTAATAGATTTAAAATGGGAATACAAAAGCATAAAAAATGAAATAAAAATATGTTATGTGTCATTAAAAATGAATTATGTGGATATGATGTTTTATATAAAAGAAAATAAAATAAGACTTGGCGAAAAGCAAAAACAAATTTTAGAGTTCTTAAAAAATAACGAAGATGTAGAGATTAATGATTTAATTGAATTATTAAAAGCATCAAAATCTAGTATAAATTCTTTAAAAGAAAAAAACTTAGTTGAATTTAAATACGAAGATTTTTACAGAAAATCAAAATCAAACTTTAATTATCAAAATAAGGATGTAGTTTTAAACGAAGAACAAAATCATGCTATAGAAAAAATAACATCAGAGATGTTCAATCAAGAGAAAAAGCCTTATATGATACACGGGGTAACAGGAAGTGGAAAGACAGAAGTTTATATGGAAATTATAGATTATGCACTAAAGCAAGGTCTTGACAGTATAGTTTTAGTTCCAGAAATATCTTTAACACCACAGACTATAGCTAGATTTAAAAATAGATTTAAAGATATCGTAGGAGTATTTCACAGTAGACTATCTGAAGGTGAAAAACACGATGTATTTAGAGAAATAAAAAAGGGTAATATCAGGATTTTAATAGGAGCAAGATCTGCTATATTTGCACCATTTAATAGTTTAGGTGTAGTTATAGTAGATGAGTTTCATGAGAGCTCTTATAAATCAGATAAAAATCCAAAGTTCTCAACTCTAGAAGTAGGAAGATACTTAGTAAATAAAAGAGATATAACTTTAGTATTAGGTTCTGCTACACCATCTATAGAAGAGTACTACAGAGCGAAAAGTGGCGAATACGAGCTTATTGAGCTTAAAAAGAGAGCCAATAATAAACCTCTTCCAAAAATTGAAGTAGTAGATATGAAAGAAGAACTTAAATATGGAAATAGAAGCTTTTTAAGTAATAAATTGAAACTACAAATTGAAGAAGAAATAAAAAACAACAACCAAGTTATTTTATTTTTAAATAGAAGAGGGTATTCAAGTTTTGTTTCATGTAGAGAATGTGGATATGTCTTTAAATGTAAACACTGTGATATCTCACTTACCTACCACAAAAAACAAAATATAGGGAAATGCCATTATTGTGGGTATGAAGAAGTTATACCACAAAAATGTCCAGAGTGCGAAAGCAAATACGTAAAGGCATTTGGACTAGGTACAGAAAAAATCGAAGAAGAGATAAAACAAATATTTGAAGGTGTAAGAGTTTTAAGACTTGATAAAGATACTACTTCACAAAAACACGAACTTGAAAATATATTAAATAAATTCCAAAATAGAGAAGCTGATATACTTATAGGGACGCAGATGATAAGTAAGGGTCTTGACTTTAATCATGTAACATTAGTAGGAATATTATCGGCAGACATGATGTTAAATTTCCCAGATTTTAAGAGCTTTGAAAATACATTCCAACTTGTGACACAAGTTTCGGGAAGAGCAGGGCGTTCTGAAAAAGAAGGAAAAGTAATACTTCAAACTTATGACAGTCAAAGCAGTGTTATAAAGAGAATAGTCGACTATGACTTTGAAGGATTTTACGAAGATGAAATAAAAATTAGAAAACTATTTAATTATACACCATTTAATAATATGCTCAGTGTAGTTATAAGTGGAAAAAATGAACTTATGGTAAAGAAAAATATAACAACTCTTTATAACAATATAGTTTATTTACTAAAAGAGCGTGGAATACAAGATTTTGAATTTATTTTAGGTCCAAATCCATGTTCAATATCAAAAATAAATTCAAATTATAGATGGCAAATATTATTTAAAGATGATAATATTGAAATTAATTTATTAAAGGGTATAATAAAATATATATGTATAACTAAAAGAGATGTTGTATTCGACAAAGAGGTTAATATATCAATAGATATTAATCCAAATAGTATTTTATAATTTATAAAATTTAATGGAAAATGTAGGAGGAAGAAAAATGGCATTAAGACAAATAGTGAAAATAGGGGAACCTGTTTTAAGAAAAAAATCTAAAGTAGTTAAAGAGATAAATGATAGACTTATAGACTTATTAGATGATATGGCTGATACAATGTATGAAGCTGATGGTGTAGGTCTTGCGGCACCACAAGTAGGTATACTAAAAAGAGTAGTTGTAGTAGATATAGGAGATGGACTTATAGAACTTATAAATCCAGAGATAATAGAAGCAGAAGGTGAATACCTAGACAATGAAGGTTGCTTAAGTGTTCCTGGAGAAAGTGGAGATGTATTAAGACCATACAGAGTAAAAGTTAGAGCTTTAAATAGATTTGGTGAAACTATAGAAATTGAAGGGGAAGAATTATTAGCAAGAGCTTTCTGTCACGAAATAGATCACTTAGACGGAATATTATATGTAGATAAAGTAGTAAAATAGGAGTTGATTTATTTGAAAATATTATTTATGGGAACACCTGATATAGCTAGTGGGTGTTTACAAGAACTTATAGATAAAAAATACGATATAATAGGTGTAGTTACACAACCAGACAAACAGGTTGGTAGAGGTAAAAAAATAGTATTCTCACCTGTTAAACAAGTTGCAATAGAAAATAATTTACCAGTATATCAACCGGTAAAAGCAAAAGAAGAATCTTTTATAAAAGAAATAAAAGACTTAAATCCAGATGTTATAGTTGTAGTAGCATATGGTCAAATACTATCTAAAGAATTTTTAGAAATACCTAAACATGGATGTATAAACGTGCATGTATCATTATTACCAAAATATAGAGGAGCAGCTCCTATTAACTGGGTAATAATAAATGGAGAAGAAAAAACAGGTGTTTCAACTATGTTTATGGATGAAGGGCTTGATACAGGAGATGTAATTTTACAAAGTGAATTTGCTTTAGATGATGAAATTACAGCTGGTGAACTTCACGATAAAATGACAGTAGAAGGTGCAAAAGTGCTTTGCGAAACTTTAGACTTAATAAAAGAAGGAAAAGCACCGAGAACACCACAAAATCACGATGAGTTTTCTTATGCTCCAATAATGGATAAAAATTTAGGTCACGTTGACTTCTCAAAATCTGCTAAAGAAGTACACAATTTAGTAAGGGGAGTAAATCCATGGCCAAGTGCATATACTAACTATATGGACAAAAAAATGAAAGTTTGGAAGACTAAAGTGCTAGATGAAAAGAGCTCAAAAGAGCCTGGTACTATATTAAAAGTTGACCAAGATGGTATAAAAGTAGCTACTAAAGATAATGTTATCTTAATAAGTGAAATACAAATGCCAAACAAAAAAAGAATGGAAGTAAAAGAGTTTATAAAAGGAAATACTTTAGAAGTAGGAAGCGTACTTCAATAAAGCAAGGAGTGTTTAATTATGTACTATCCATATTATTATGATCCAACATACCTAATACTAATTCCCGCTATAATACTTACGATGTACGCTCAATTTAAAGTGAGTTCAACTACAAATAAGTATTTTAGGGTTAGAACACAAAGGGGATATACTGGAGAACAAACAGCAAGAGAAATTTTAAATGCAAATGGAATATACGATGTAAGAATTGAAATGACAAGAGGTACTTTAAGTGACCACTATGACCCTAGAAATAAAGTCTTAAGACTATCACAGGATGTATATAGAGGAACATCTATAACTTCTGTAGCTGTAGCAGCTCATGAATGTGGTCATGCAATTCAACATGCGAGAGGTTATGCACCACTTACTATAAGAGGGGCTATAGTTCCTGTTGTGAATTTTGCTTCAAGTGCATCTTGGATTTTAATAATGTTGGGGTTATTTATGACTTCTTCTACATCTCTTTTAAAAATAGGAATACTTTTATTTTCAGCTACAGTAGTATTCCAATTAATAACTTTACCAGTTGAATTTAATGCATCTCACAGAGCATTAATTCAAATAGAAAATTTAGGTATAGTTAGCCGTGATGAAAGAAGAGAAAGTAAAAGAGTGCTTGATGCAGCTGCATTAACTTATGTGGCAGCAGCAGCTACTGCATTACTTCAATTATTACGATTAATTACAATTGCGAATCAAAGAGATGATTAGCATTAATATATGGTAATATAATAAGGGAATGTTACTAAGTGGAATTTAAATATAAATTTGCTATGTAACACGCCCTTAATTTAATTAAGGAGAAAATTTTTATGAAATCAAGGAATTTAGCTTATAAGGTTTTATTTGACATCGAAAAAAATGAAAATTACTCAAATATGGCTATAAATAAGTACTTTAAAGATTGTGATTTAGATAGCAGAGATAGAGGTTTTGCGACAGAAATTATATATGGTGTTGTTGAAAATAAAATATATCTAGATTACATAATAGACAAGTTATCAAAAATAAAAAGCAATAAATTAAATCTAAAAGTAAAAATACTTCTTAGAATGGGGATATATCAAATACTATTCTTAGACAGTGTTTCTGATTATGCTGCAGTCAACGAAACTGTAAATTTAACAAAAAAACTAGACAATAGGTCTGCTGGATTTGTAAATGCAGTTTTAAGAAACGTTATAAGACAAAAAGAAGATATAGGCGAAGTTAAAATAAAAGATACTGTAGATAATTTATCAACTAAATATTCATATAACAAATGGATAGTTAGAAACTGGATAAGCAAATTTGGTAGAGAGTTTACAGAAGACTTATTAGAAGCAAATGCAGAAAGACCAAGTCTATACTTAAGAGTAAACACTTTAAAAACAAATAGAGATGAATTAATATCATTATTAGAAAAACAAGATGTACAATGTGAAAAAGTTCCTTTTATACAAGAAGCTATAAAAGTAAACAACCTTAAAAATATAGAAAACAACGAACTATACAAAAAAGGATTATTTACAGTACAAGATATAAGCTCTATGTTAGTCGGTAAAATATTAAATCCACAAAAAGATGCTAAAGTTTTAGATGTATGTAGTGCTCCAGGCGGAAAAACTACTCACATAGCGACTCTTATGGAAAATAGCGGACAAGTAGTATCAAGAGATATATTTGAGCACAAAATAAAACTAATACAAAACTCTGTAAATCGTTTAGGACTTAAAAACGTAGATGTAGAATTATTTGATGCTCTTAGCTTAGATAAAGAAAGCATCGATAAATTTGACTATGTTCTTGCAGATGTTCCTTGTTCAGGTCTTGGAATAATAAGACGTAAACCAGAAATAAAATATAAAGAAAAAGAAGAAATAAAAGATCTTCCTAAACTTCAAAAACAAATACTTCAAAATGCAGCTAAGTATGTAAAAGTAGGCGGAACTTTAATTTATAGTACTTGTACAGTACAAGATGATGAAAATATAGAAGTAGTTGAGAATTTCTTACAAAGCAACAAGAGATTCCAATTTGAAAAGATTGAAAATATAAATATAGATTTAGAAAATGAAGATAAAGGATATCTAAAAATTTATCCAAACATACACGGTATGGATGGATTCTTTATAGCTAAATTAAAAAGAGTAAGGTAGGTAGCATCATGGAAAATAAAAAAATAGCTCTAAAAAACTTTACTGAAGAAGAATTAAAAGAATTTATGAAAGAAATTGGAGAAAAACCATTTAGAGGGACTCAAATTTATTCATGGATATACAAAGGTGCAAAAACTTTTGACGATATGAAAAATATTCCTAAATCTCTTAGAGAGAAGTTAGAAAAAGTTTCTTATATAGGTAACTTAGATATTGAATTAGTGTTAAAATCTAAAGTAGATAAGACAAAAAAATACTTATTTCTACTAAACGATGGAAACATAATCGAGTCAGTAATGATGGAATATGAAGATAGAGTTACAGCATGTATATCAAACCAAGTAGGATGTAGAATGGGATGTAGATTCTGTGCATCTACAATGGATGGACTTATTAGAAATTTAGAACCATGGGAGATTTTAGATCAAATAATAAAAATCCAAGAAGATACAGGAAAAAGAGTATCAAACTTAGTCCTTATGGGAAGTGGAGAACCGCTTGATAACTTTGAAAATACTAAGCAATTTTTAAAAGTTGTAAATGATAAAAATGGTCTTAACATAGGATATAGACATATAACACTGTCTACTTGTGGAGTAATACCAAAAATGTATGAATTGGCGGATTTAAATATACCTATTAATTTAGCATTATCTCTGCATTCACCTTTTGACGATAAAAGGGCAGAAATAATGCCAGTGGCTAAAGCTTATAAAGTAAAAGACTTAATAAAAGCGTGCCAAAACTACATTGATAAAACTAATAGAAGAGTAACATTTGAATACTCTTTAATAAAAGGAGTAAATGATTCAAAGGCAGAATCTGATGAAATAAGTAAACTATTAAAAGGTATGTTATGTCATGTAAATTTAATTCCTATAAATAAAGTTGAGGAAAGAGATTTCGAAAGACCAGATAAAACTTATATTTATAAATTTAGAGATGCCTTAGAAAAAAATAATATACCAACTACTGTAAGAAATTCCATGGGTTCTGATATTGGTGGAGCATGTGGACAATTGAGAAGAAAACACAAGTAGGAGAAGGGGGTAACAATATGATTTTTAGTTTAGCGTCTGATATAGGCAAAGTTAGAAAAAATAACGAAGATTTTGTAGATGCAAAAATCATATGTAAAGATGATGAAACAAAAATAGGCATATTTGCCTTGGCTGACGGCATGGGAGGTCACAATAAAGGTGAAGTCGCTAGTCTAATGGCTGTAAATGGCATTATTGAATTTTTATCTGAAAGTTTATCTCAATCAGGAAATATAAAAATAGACTATTTTGATGACATTATAAAACAAGCATACAATCAAGTAAATTATAGCATACTTGAAAAATCCAAAGAAGATGAATCATTTAATGGTATGGGGACGACTCTTGTCACTGTAGTAATATATAACGATGATATGTATGTAGCCAATGTCGGTGATAGCAGATGTTATATAATGAGAGATGAAGAGCTAAAACGAATAACAATAGATCACTCTGTAGTAGAAGATTTAGTAAGGATGAATATTATATCAGAAGAAGAAGCTATGACACATCCAATAAGAAACCATATAACTAGAGCTATGGGAACAGATGAAATGGTTATAGTAGATATATTTAGAAAAAAGCTAAAGCCTCATGATAAAATTTTAATGGCTACAGATGGACTTACAGGATATGTTTTAGATGAAAAGATAGAAGAGATTTTGACAAGTGATGATAATATAAATGTAATAACTAATAACTTAATAGAATTTGCAAATGATGTATCTGGCAAAGATAATACATCTGTTATATTAATTGAGCAAAGTTAGGACGGTGATAATGTGGAACAAACAATTTTAGGTAATAGATATCAAATTATTAAGAAAATTGGCGATGGGGGAATGGCTTTTGTATATCAAGCAAAAGATAAGCTTTTAAATAGAATTGTAGCTGTTAAAGTTTTGAGGCCAGAGTTTGTCGATGATAAGGACTTTTTAGCGAAATTTAAAAGAGAAGCAGAAGCCGTTGCTAATATAACACATCCTAATATAGTGAATGTATATGATGTAGGTCAAGAGGGGAAAGTTCACTATATAGTAATGGAATATGTAGATGGACAAAATCTAAAAGAAATAATAAAAAACGAAGGTGTTTTAGATGAATATACTGCTCTTGATATTACAAAGCAAATAGCTCAAGCACTGAGCGCTGCTCATAAAAAGGGCGTAATTCATAGAGATATAAAACCTCATAATATATTGATTTCTAATGAAGATAGACAAGTTAAAGTTGCGGACTTTGGTATAGCTAAAGCTGTTTCAAATTCAACAATTACTAATATAGGAAGTATAATTGGTTCTGTGCATTATTTCTCACCAGAACAAGCAAAAGGTCAGCCAGTTGCTAATAATGCAGACTTATACTCTCTAGGTATAGTATTGTATGAGATGTTAATCGGAAGAGTACCATTTAGAGGTGATAGTCCAATTTCAATTGCACTTCAACATATAAATGAAGAAATTGAATTTACACAAGAAGAAAAGACTAAAATACCTCACAGCATAAGAACTTTAATAAGCAAGATGACTGAAAAATCTCCTGAAGATAGATACCAAAGTGCAGAAGAAGTAATAGAAGATATAGATTACATAGAAAAAAATATAGATTTAGATTTTATAAAAGAGTACGACAATTATGTGACTCAAAAAATAGATCAAGATAAATTACTTGCAAAATCTAAAAGATATAACACAAATAGAAACTATTATGAAGAAGATTTAGAAGACTATTCAGATGAATACGAAGATGAAGAAGATTATTACGAAGAGCAAAAGCCAGTAAGAAAAAGTAATAAAAATAATGTAAGCAAGAAAGCTAAAAAGAAAAAACGCAACAACACTAAAAAAATAATAATAGGAGTTATAGCTTTAGCAGTTGTTGTAGTAGCGTTATTTGGAGGTAAGCTAGCTATAAATGCTTTCCTTAATAACAATACAAGTAGCAACGGTCAAGTAGAATCTTTTGATGTGCCTAATTTTGTTGGAATATCAATTGATGATGCTAATAAGCAAGCAGCTAAATTAGGATTAAACATACAAACTACAGAAGAATACAATACAGAGGTTAAGGCTGGATATATAATATCTCAAAGTCCACAAATGGGAAAAGTACAAACTGGAGATACTATAAATGTAGTTGTAAGTTTAGGTGGAAAGGCTGCAACTGTACCAAATTGTGTAGGTATGTCATATGAAAAAGCTAAAAAACTTATAGAATCAAATAATTTAAAAGTTGGTTCTAGAAGTTATGAATACAGCGATTCGTATGAAGAAGGAGTTGTAATTTGGCAAAATCCTTCCTCTGGAACAAATGGCGTAATGCAAAATACAACAGTTGATTTAGTTATAAGTAAAGGTAAAAAACCAGAAGATAATACAACTAAACCAGACGACAATAATCAAAATAACTCAGGAGATAACAATAATTCAGATAACTCAGGAGATAATAATGACAGTAATACAGATAATCCAGGAGATAATAATAACCCAAATAACCCAGGAGATAGTGGTAATACTGACAATAATGGTAGTAGTGGGAATACTGAATCTCAACAAAATGCTAGTATAAGAAAAGGTGATTATTGGGTTTAGGAGTATTTAAACCAAATAATTAAAAATTTTAGGAGGGCTTTAATGATAGAAGGTAGGATAATAAAAGGTATTGGAGGCTTTTATTACGTAGATACAGATAATGGTCTGTATGAATGTAGAGCTAGAGGAATTTTTAGAAAAAATAAAATAACGCCTTTAGTTGGAGATTTTGTAAAAATAAGTGTAGTAGATGAAGAAAATAAAAAAGGTGTAGTAGAAGAAATAGCAGAGAGAGAAACAGAACTTGTTAGACCTCCTATTGCTAATGTAAATAAGGCATTAATAGTATTTGCTGTTAAAAATCCAACGCCTCATTTATCTTTATTAGATAGATTTATAGTTCTTGCAGAGAGAGAAAATTTAGAAATTGTAATAATACTTACAAAAATAGATTTAGATGATGACAATACTTTTGAAAAAATAAAAAATATCTATGAACCTTGTGGATATAAGGTTATAGGGGTTAGTAATTTAGAAAAGAAAAATATCGACAAAGTAAAAGAAGAATTAAAAGACAATACAGTTGTTTTTGCAGGACCATCAGGAGTAGGAAAATCTAGTTTATTAAACGAAATAGATAAGAACTTTAAGCTAAAAACTGGTGATGTCAGTGATAAGATAAAAAGAGGTAAACATACAACAAGACATGCTGAATTATTTGAATTAGAGTTTGGTGGTATGGTTGCAGATACTCCAGGGTTCAGTTCTTTAACACTTGACGATATAGAAGATGTAGACTTAAAAGACTATTTTATCGAATTTGACAATTACGATGATTGTAAATTTGGATCAAGATGTATACATCAGAATGAACCAAATTGTGCAGTTAAAGAAGCTGTCGAAAATGGAGAAATACCAAAAGAAAGATATGAAAGTTATATACAATTATTAAATGAAATTAGACAAGGGAAGAGGAGATATTAGATATGATTAAATTAGCACCATCGATTTTATCAGCGGATTTTGCAAGGTTACTAGAAGACGTAAAAAAAGTAGAGAAAGCAGGGTGTGAATATCTACATATAGATGTTATGGATGGGCATTTTGTGCCAAATATAACTTTAGGACCGGCTATAGTTAAATCGCTAAGAAAAGATGTCAACATGGTATTTGATGCACATCTTATGATAGAAAATCCAGACAACTATATAAAAGAATTTGCAGATGCTGGATGTGATATAATAGTAGTTCATCAAGAAGCGTGTACACATCTTCACAGAACTATTCAAAATATAAAATCACATGGAGTAAAAGCGGGAGTTGCTTTAAATCCTGCTACACCGATAGAAACTATAAAATACGTATTAGAAGATGTAGATATGGTACTTTTAATGTCTGTAAATCCAGGATTTGGTGGACAATCATATATACCAGTAGTAACAAAAAAGATAAAAGAATTAAGAGCATTAATTGATGAAATGGGACTTGATATAGATATAGAAGTAGATGGAGGAGTTAAGCCATCAAATATATCTGAAGTTGTAAATGCTGGTGCTAATGTAATCGTAGCTGGTTCTGCTATATTTAATGCAGGTGATATAGACGAAGCTGTTAAATCACTTAGAGAAAATGCTAGTAAGTAGGGTGATTAAAAGTGAAAGTTTGTATAGTATTAAATGGAAGTATCAACGACTACAATAAAACAAAAAATATAATTAAAAATCAAAACTACGATTATATTATAGGTGCAGATGGTGGATGTAATCACTTATACAAAATGGATATACTACCGAATTATGTTATAGGTGATTTGGATTCTATTAATGATAAATTAATAAAATATTATGAAGATAAAAATATAATATTTAAAAAGTTTCCAACTCATAAAGATGAAACAGACGCAGAAATATGCATATATTTAGCAAAAACATTAAATGCTACAGAAATACATTTTATTGGAGCTTTAGGCGGTCGTATAGACCATGCATTATCTAACATAGGGCTTATGTATTATGTATTAGAAATGGATATTGAACCTAAAATATTGACTAGTGAAGAAGAGATGTTTATTATACACAATAATACAAAAGTCATAAAAGGAAAAAAAGGGGATACACTTTCTATATTAGCGCTTAAGCAAGATGCTATTAATGTAACTTTAGAAAAATTAGAATATCCTCTAAAAAAAGCTAGGGTTTCATATTTATCACCACTAGGGATTTCAAATGTTATGTTAGAAGATGAATGTAATATAACAGTAGAAGATGGATATTTATTAGTTATAAGAAATTTAAATGTATAGAGATAAAATAAAGGTCAGTTTAAAATAAACTGACCTTTATTTATTTGAATTTATAACTTTATCTACTAGTGGTATATCTGCAGGGGCCCAAACAAGTGATTTTAAATTTTCTTTTTTTAGATAAATCAACTTAGAATGTTCATCTGCTATAGGTTCTCCTTCTACTAAAATACATTTTAGTGCAGTTAAACTCACTATGATATTTTCATATTCATGTATATTTTTACCGATGATTTCAGTAGCTTTAACTGAGCATTTTAATTCTTCTTTTATTTCGCGCTCGATAGCCTCATGCTCACTTTCACCTTTTTCAATTTTACCTCCAGGAAACTCCCACATATTAGGAAGAACCATTATAGGGGATCTAAGGGCACATAATATTTCATTGTTTTCATTTTCAATAACTGCTGCTACGACTTCTACTAATTTTTTATCCATAATCCACCTCCATAAATAAGATAACATATAATAAATAAAACTTCTATGGTAGTAATATACAAAATCTTTGTTATAATATATAAATATACATAAATTAGAAAGAAGGGGTAGAAGTGATTAAAGCAGGTCTTGTGGTAGAAGGAGGCGGTATGAGAGGTGTTTATGCCGCTGGAGTACTTGATTTTTTTATGGAAAAAGACTTATATTGTACAAATAATTATGGCGTTTCTGCAGGAGCATGCCATCTTTGCAGTTATTTATCAAAACAAAATAAAAGAGCATTTCGTGTAAATGTCAATTATTTACAAGATAAAAGATACTGTAGTGTTAGAAGTTTAATAAAAACTGGCGATTTATTTGGGGCAGAGATGCTTTATGATATAATACCGAATCAATTGGATTTATTTGATTATGACGCATTTAAAAACAATAATGCTAATTTTTATAGTGTAATCACAAATATAAATACAGGTAAACCTGAATATATAAAAATATATACGATATATTAAAAAATGAATCTTTTAACAAATATGAAGTGCTATTAAAAATATATAAGTATATAAAATAATGCCCTTAGAAATTTGGAGGTAGAAGTATGGCAGTAGATCAAGCAAAAATAAGAAAAGCAGTTAGAGATATATTAGAAGCAATCGGAGAAGATCCAGACAGAGAAGGGTTAGTTGGAACTCCTGATAGAGTTGCTAGAATGTACGAAGAAATATTCTGTGGATTACACCAAGATCCAAGAGAACATTTAAAAGTATTATTTGCAGATGAAAAACATGAAGAAATGGTTGTTGTAAAAGATATACCATTCTACTCAAGTTGTGAACATCATTTAGTTCCATTCTTCGGAAAAGCTCACGTGGTTTATATACCAAAAGACGGAAGATTAACTGGTTTATCTAAATTAGCTAGAGTTATAGAGACAATAGCAAAAAGACCACAATTACAAGAAAGAATAACTAAAGATACAGCAAACATAATAATGGAAGAATTAAGACCTTATGGAGTTATGGTAGTTGTAGAAGCTGAGCATATGTGTATGACTATGCGTGGAGTTAAAAAACCAGGTTCAAAAACTGTAACTTCTGCTGTTAGAGGTGTATTTGAAAATGATGCACTAGCTAGAAGTGAAGCTATGGCTTTAATAAACTTATAAGATAATACTACATTTTTAAAAGTTATATTCACTATTTTTTAGTGGGTATAACTTTTAATGCAGTTTAGATAAAATTATATATAGAAATTTTAAATTATATAATACTATTTAACTTGAAAAATACTACAATTAAATAAATAGAAATTTTTAAGAGGAGAAAAAAATGTTAGATTACGGGAAAAAAACATATATAATGGGAATATTAAATGTAACACCAGACAGTTTTTCTGATGGTGGAGATTTTACAAACGTAGACATAGCTGTAAATCACGCAAAAGAAATGATTAATTTAGGTGCAGATATGATAGATTTAGGCGGAGAATCTACAAGACCTGGGCATAAATTTGTATCAGCAGAAGAAGAGATATCTAGAATAGTTCCAGTTATAAAGAGACTAAAAGAAGAGATAGACGTTCCAATATCAATAGACACTTATAAAAGTGAAGTTGCAGAAGAAGCTTTAAAACTAGGTGTAGACATGGTAAACGACGTTTGGGGCTTAACTTACGATGGTAAAATGGCAGACGTAGTTGCAAAATACGACGGTGAAGTTTGTATAATGCACAATCAAGAAGGAACAACATACGACAAAGACATAATAGAATCAATAAAAGAGTTTTTACAAAAAAGCATAGACATGGCGCTTGAAGCAGGTGTCAAAAAAGAAAAAATAGTACTAGATCCAGGTATAGGATTTGGTAAAACTTATGAACAAAATATAGAAGTTTTAAATAGATTAGGTGAACTTAGAGATTTAGGATATCCAATATTACTTGGAACATCTAGAAAATCAGTTTTAGGAAAGATACTAGAAGGTTCTACTCCAAAAGAAAGAGTAAACGCAACTGTAGCGACTACTGTGCTTGGTGTTAGAGATGGTGTTGATATAGTAAGAGTTCATGATGTAAAAGAAAACAAAGAAGCTGCAATGGTAGCTGATGCAATGTATAGAAAATAACAAACAATCAATATAATTAGCGAGGTGTAATATGGATAAAATATTGATGAATAACTTAGGATTTTACGGGTATCATGGTGTTTTAAAAGAAGAAGCTACTTTAGGACAAAAGTTCTTTATAGATATGGAGCTTTACCTAGATACAAGAGAAGCTGGTCAAACTGACGATATGAACAAATCTGTAAGCTATGCAGATGTTTATGAATTAGTAAAAGAAATAGTAGAAAATAAACGATTTAATTTATTAGAAGCATTAGCAGAAAATATAGCAGAAGAAGTTTTAAATAAATTCGACCTTTTAAAAGGAATAATGGTCAGAGTTAAAAAGCCAGAAGCTCCAGTACCTGGAATATACGATTACTTCGGTGTCGAGATAAAAAGGGCAAAAGATGAATAGAGCTTACTTAGGACTTGGGACAAATATGGGAGATAGACTTGACTATCTAAATAAGGCATGCGATTTATTAGAGCAAAACGAAAATATAATATCTCTTAAAAAATCAAACCTTTACGAAACTAAAGCGTGGGGATATACAGAACAAGCTGATTTTTTAAATATGTGTGTCGAAATAGAAACAAACCTAGCTCCATACGACCTTCTAAGTCTATGCCAAGAAATAGAAAATAAATTAGATCGTGTAAGAGTTATAAGATGGGGACCTAGAACAATAGATATAGACGTACTTTTTTACAACGACGTAGTATCTACAGAAGAAAAACTTCTAATCCCACATCCAAGAATAAAAGAAAGAGCCTTCGTGCTTGTGCCGCTTATGGACTTAAATAAAGAACTTACTATAGAGGGAGAGACTATAAAGTATCATTTGGGTAATTTAAGCGAGAGTGAGAGAGACGAGGTTAAGGAATTTAGATTGTAATATGAGGGTGCCTGGAATTGATTTTCTGGGCATCTTTTTTTATATGATGAATTATCATATTAAGTGCAACACTTAAAAATGGATAAAAAAATAGCTCATAAGTTTATGTTCATGTTACAGTA
>NZ_JADPET010000160.1 GCF_015667935.1 Clostridium sp. 1001270J_160509_D11
GCACTCCATGAGCACCTGCTGTTAAAACGTCTACAACACTTGGCCCTTTTCCGCCTTCATTCCATCCACCTTCAAATGAGTTTATGAGTATAGTATATAATTACATGTTGTATTTTTTTATATATTCATTTTTAGGCTGGGTTTGCGAGAGTATATACTGTTCTTGTCTACAGAAAAAAATCATAAATAGGGGATTTTTGAATGGACCAGTATGCCCAGTTTATGGTGTAGGAGCGTTGATTATAATTATTGGGTGCTGGTCTTATAGAGATAGCATGATAGGTGTATTTATATCGGGAATGATTTTGACATCTATGCTTGAATATATAACAGCAACTATACTAGAAAAGTTATTTCATGCAAAATGGTGGGATTATTCAAATCATAAATGCAATATAAATGGCAAGGTTTGTTTATTAAATTCTACTATGTTTGGAATTATGAGTGTATTTGTTGTTGAATTTTTGCATCCATTTATTATAAATAATTTAGAAAAAATGAATACTACAGTATTGTATGTGCTTTTAATTTTCGCTATTATCACTATGATTAGTGATTTAATAGTTACAGCAAGGGCATTAGGAACATTGACATTAAAAGTAGATTCACTGACAATGCTTGTAGATGATATGAAGAAAATACATTCAAAATTTAAATTATATGAAGATGATGAGTTTTTAAGTAAATTAAAGAAAAGTCCAGAAGAAGTCGCTCAGAAATTAAAAATGGCTTCATCAAAATACGGCGATTTAGCAATACAAGATAAAATTGATGATATACAATTTAAATTTAGTTCTTTAAAACAAAAGGCATTTATACACAGAAGATTGATAAATGCATTCCCTAATATGAGATCTTCAGGAAATAAAAAGAGAGATGCACATTTTCAATATATTAAAAAGATGCTTAGAGAAAAAAATAAATAAACCTTATACTATAAATACGAGGGAATATATCTATTTAGATAGAAATAAGATATATTTAAAAAGGGTATAATTTATAAGAAATGAAGGGGAGAAATAAAATGAAAAAATTAATTTTTACACTTATTATATGCATAGGATTAATTACAATAGGGTGTGAAAACAGCTTGAGTTCGAGAGAAAATTTTAATACGAATACTTCTTCAGAGATAAACGACAATGAAAATTTAGCAGGTAGTGATAATGACTTATCTAGCAGTGATAATCAATCAGGCTCTACACAAAATACTGTAAAAGAAAAAATAGATATATCTTCAGAAGAAGTTATTATATCATCAGTTTTATATAATATGTACCAAGAAAATATAGATTACGATACTGCAGTAAATTCAACATATCTGCCAAATACAGCGTATATGGTCTTAAATACTTATGTAGGTGGCGACTATTTTATAATGTCGAATAATGGCTATTGTATAGCTAGAGATGATGCAAATCAATATATAAAAGTTATATCGAGTAAATTTAATGGAGCTAGATTAAATGACCCAATAAATGATTTTTCAAATTTATTATATTATTCAGAGTCAGAAGATATGTATTATATAACACCAGCAGATGGAGCACCTTGGATTAGTATAGAAGTACTAGACGCATATGATAATAACGATAAAACATATACAGCTATTGTAGATGCATATTTTGAATCTAATGGTGGAGATCATGATTATATAGGAAAATATAAAGTTTCATTAGTCGATAATGATAGCACATCGAAATTTAATTATCGTATATCAAATATTGAGTATATAAATTAAATAGAAAAGTATAAAATGTTGGGATATATTATTCCAACATTTTTTTAGAATATATAATAAAAAACGAAAGGGAAAACGAATATGAAACAAGTGAGTATTAGGGAATGTGAAAGTTATGATTATGATATTTTGAAAAAATCATTTGAAGATTTGATAAGTGATATAGGACCTCTTGAAAGTTTTATAAAACCCAACAGTAAGGTACTTATAAAGCCTAATTTAGTAATAAAAAAATCTCCAGAAGAAGGGGCGACTACTCACCCTGTTCTTGTTAGAGTTGTTTGTGAAGAATTATTAAAATTAAATTGTAAGGTGATAATTGCTGAAAGTCCGGGCGGTCCATATACAAAAAACAACTTAAAAGGATTTTATAAAACATGTGGATTGATAGATGAGCTAAAAGGCTTAGATGTAGAGTTTAATTACGATACTTCTGAAACAAAAGTTCAAAATGACAACGCTATATATTTAAAAAGTATGAATATTATAAGCCCAATAACTAAAGTCGACCATGTTATAAATTTATGCAAATTAAAGACACACAAGATGGCAAAATATACAGGTGGTGTAAAAAATCTATACGGTGTAATTGCAGGTTTAGAAAAGACGGAAATACATTATAGATTTCAGACAGAAGAGCTATTTTGCGAAAATGTACTATTAGATATATGTCAATATATAAATCCAAGCCTTACAATTATGGATGGAGTTTATGGAATGGAAGGTGAGGGGCCTACTGCTGGTGATATTAGAAAAATAGGTGTTTTATTAGCATCTTATAGTCCATATGCACTCGATATAGCTGGATGCAAACTTATAAATTTAGACCCGATAAAAGTTGGAACAGTAAGGGGCTCTATAAAGAGAAACTTAATAAAAGATGATTTTTCTGATATAGAGTTTTTAGGAGAGAGTATAGAAAACTTTATAGTAAAAGATTTTAAAATTCCGATTACAAGTTCTGATTTTAGACTTTTATCATTAAAACTACCTAAAGTTTTAGGTGATATAGTAGATAAAATAATAACTCCAAAACCGATAGTAGATTATAAAAAATGTGTAAAATGTGGGAAGTGTAAGGTGTCTTGTCCTGCCAAAGTAATACAAATTACAGAAAAGGGTGCCGAAATAAATTTAAAAAAATGTATAAGATGTTATTGCTGTCACGAGCTTTGTCCTAAAAAAGCTATACATATAAAACAAAATATATTTTTTAAACTTGTTAATTGATTAAATACAATATAAAATAGATATAATCAATTAAAACTTGAAAATTAAAATATACATATAGAGAGGAGTAATTAACGTTATTTATATAAATTATACGTTAATAAGTGAGTTATGATTTTAATAAAAAATGGTAGATTAATAGATCCACTTTCCAAAAGAGATGAAATAGTAGATATAGCGATTGAAAATGAAAAGATAAAAGAAATAGGGAAAAATTTATCTGAAAAAGATTTTGAAACTGTTATTGATGCAAGTGGATGTGTAGTTTCTCCAGGTCTTATAGATATACATGTGCACTTTAGAGACCCAGGTTTTACACGCAAAGAAGACATATTTACAGGAGCAAAATCAGCAGCAAAAGGTGGTTTTACAACTGTTGTATGTATGGCAAATACAAAACCAGTAGTAGATAATCCAGAAACTTTAAAATATGTATTAGATAAAGGTAAAGAGTCTGATATAAATGTACTTCAAGTTTCGACTGTTACAAAGGGACTTAGAGGAAAGGAACTTGTAGATTTTGATGAAATGTTTGAAGCTGGAGCTGTAGGATTTAGTGATGATGGTATCCCAATAAAACACACTAGACTTGTGTATGAAGCTATGAAAAAAGCAAAAGAATTAAATGTACCTATAAGTTTACACGAAGAAAATCCAGTATTTATAACTAAGGCAGGGGTAAACGAAGGTAAAGTATCAAAAGCGTTAAATCTTGAAGGTGGAGCACCATCTATAGCTGAAAATATAATGGTGTCGAGAGATGTTATGATAGCTTTAGAAACAGGGGCAAAAGTAAATATTCAACATATAAGTTCAAAAGAGGCCGTTAAAACTGTCAAGTTTGCAAAGTCTTTAGGTGCTAATGTCTATGCAGAAGCTAGTCCACACCATTTTACATTAAATGAAGAAGCAGTTTTAAAATACGGTTCACTGGCAAAGATGAATCCTCCTCTTAGAACAGAAGAAGACCGTCTAGCTATAATAGAAGGATTAAAAGACGATACAATAGAAATAATAGCAACAGACCACGCTCCACACACAAAAGAAGAAAAAGACAACGAGTTTACTAAATGTCCAAGTGGTATAACTGGTCTTGAAACAGCTTTAGGTCTTGGGGTAAAAACTTTAGTTAAATGTGGTCATTTAGATTTAATGCATTTATTAGAAAAAATGACTATAAATCCAGCAAAACTTTACAATTTAGACAGAGGTTTTATAAAAGAAGGCTCATTTGCTGATATAGTAATATTCAATCCAGATGAAAAATGGGAAGTAAAAGAATTTGCATCTAAGGCTACAAATACACCATTTATAGGAGAAATATTAGACGCAAAGATAAAATATACTATATCTGAAGGAAAATTAGTATATAAAGGGTAAGTCGATATAAATACTCAGCTTAAATTATATATAAATAGTGATTTTATCTAAATTATTATGTATAAATAGCTATTTATCTAAATTAACAAAATATGTAAAAATATGATATAATTTATATGGAATATGAAATATATTTTGAGGGGGATTTAGATATGGCTAGAGGGAAAAAATTCAATGTTTTTATGGAACATGTGACAATTGACTACCCAACACTTATGAAATACAGAAATATTTTAGATGAGTACATAAAAAAACACGATTTGTGGGATGTAAACACTAGAGAATGTTGGTTATTTGACTTAATCGACTTTAAATTACAAGGTAATTCAGGACTTTGTTATAGAAGTATACGTATGTTAGAAACTCATTGGGGATTTGATAGCGACAATGACGATATTGATTTTTATATAATAAGACATATGCAAGAACTTCAAAAGAAAATACTAGAAGAAGAAAAAAATGAAAAAAAAGCGTAAGAAGATTTAAATAAATTGCATTAAAACTATTAGATAATATCACATTTGATAATATCTAATAGTTTTTTTGTATTATTAAAGAAACAAAAAGGAAGAATAATAAATATGTAAAAGAAAATACACAAATTTCTTGTGTATTGAAACGGGAGGATTTTATATGTATAAAAAAATTATAAGTGTTATCTTTACTTTTATTATTCTAACTTGTTGTTTGGGAAACACTATAATAAAAAATAAAGAAGAGAAAATTTATAAAAATGTATATATTGAAAATATAAATATGGAATCTATGACAGAAAAACAATGTATAGATATTTTAAATGAAGCTTATCCACTAGAAGATATAAATTTAAAATACAACTCAAAAGTGTGGACAATACATCCTTCTGATATAGATTTTAGATATAAGGTGAAAGAAGCGACTAATAAAGCACTTTCCTACACAAGAACAGCTAAAAAACTAGAAAATTTAAAACGAAAATCAAAACTTATCTTAAATGAGAGGCATCATATAGCACTAGAAGCCACTTATGACAAAGACAAATTAGATGTGATAATCGACTGTATTGCACAGCAAATAGATAGAGAGGCTTTGAGTGCTACTTTGGCGATAGAAAATGACGGAAGTTTTAAAAAGTTACCATCAAAAGATGGTAAAGAACTTCAAAAAGACGAAATAAAAAAAGAAATAGACGATATTATAAAAAATAAAAATATCATGGATCTAAATCTTCCAGTAAAAACTACAATACCTAAATTAAAAACAGAGGACGTAGAAAGTGTAAATTCTATATTAGGACAATTTTCAACTGCTTTTAATAATGAAACATCTAGAGGTAGCAATATTCATGTTGCAGGCGAGAGTTCAAGTGATATAATCATCATGCCCCAGGAAACATATTCATACAATAATGCAACTGGACCTAGAGTTCTAAGTAAAGGATACAAATATGCACCAGTAATTGTCGGAGGAAAATATATAAATGGTGAAGGCGGCGGAGTGTGCCAAGTATCTACAACAATATACAATGCAGCACTACTCGCTGGATTAGAAATAGTAGAAGTTCACAACCACACTTATTTATCTCACTATGTTTCAGGTGGAAGAGATGCGACAGTAGCTTATGGATATTATGATCTAAAATTTAAAAATCCATATTCTCATCCAATATATATAAAAAATATAGTGGGCAAAGGATCTATTACAAGTAAGATTTATGGGTGTAGAGATGATGCACAAAGAATATACGTAAGAACAGAGCATGAATATAAAAAAGATAAAATAATAATAAAGACATATAGAGTTTATTTAGATAAAGAAAATAAAAAAATAAAAGAAGAGTTGATATCGACTAATAAATAATTACATTTACCATAATTCTCAGAAAGGCCATACTCTTCACATATTTCAATGATTTCGTGTATTTCT
>NZ_JADPET010000161.1 GCF_015667935.1 Clostridium sp. 1001270J_160509_D11
ATCTATCTAAAAATAACAAATGATATTAAAATAAATAAAATTAAATTAAAATAAATGAAAATAACATACAAATAATAAATAGATCAGAAAACCTTGAAATTTTAAATTACAACTTAAATATTTCGAGGTGGATAAATAAGAAAACTAATTAAATAGGAGGATGATATAATGTCCGATTTAAATAATTTTTTTAATGATTTTATGAATATTATACTAAGGATGAGTATATATGATGTTGTAGATATATCAATAGTAGCTTATATCTTCTATAAGGTATTTATGTTTATAAAGGATACTAGAGCGGAACAGGTTTTTAAAGGAATTGTAATATTATTATTGGCTACACAGATAAGTGATTTATTTAAATTACATACTCTTTATTGGATTTTAGTAAATGCTATTGAGGTTGGGGTTATAGCGGTATGTATTATATTCCAACCAGAGCTTAGAGCAGGATTTGAGTACATAGGTAGAGCTAATTTTAAGCTCTTTGAAAAGGGAAATAAAAATGAAGATGATGCACAACTTAATAAAATGATAGAAGAAATTGTTGAAACATTATATTCGCTTTCTAGACAGAAAATAGGGGCTCTTATAATAATGGAAAGGGAAACTAAAATATCAGATATAATAAATACAGGGACTACTATCGATGGTGATGTATCACGTCAATTATTAATAAATATATTTATACCAAATACTCCATTGCATGATGGGGCAGTGGTTATTAGAGATTTTAAGATAAAGGCAGCGGCATGTTTTTTACCTTTAAGTCAAAGTAAGGATTTAACAAAGGATTTAGGGACAAGACATAGAGCTGGGGTTGGTATTAGTGAAGTATCAGACTGTTTAACTTTAATTGTTTCAGAAGAGACAGGGGAGGTCTCAATTGCGAAATCTGGTAAATTATATAGAAATATTGCTAAGGAAAGAATGGCTAATATATTAAAAAATAATTTGAGAAAGAGTGCAACTGAGAAAAGTTTATTTAAAGGTGGTATATTCAAATGATAGAAATATTAAATAAGAATACCAAGATAAAGATAATATCTTTATTAAGTGCGATAGTTCTTTGGATGTATGTTATGGCTGTTGTAGACCCAGAGGATACAAAACTATTTGAAGAAATACCTATCACTATAACAAATATCCATGAAATAAACGATTTAGGGTTAGTTGTAGATCCAGATGAAGAATTAGTCGCATCTGTGTATGTTAAAGGAAACCTATCAGATTTACAAAAGATAACGGCTAATAATATAAATGTATATGGGACTATTAATAATCCTATAGAGGGGCAAAATCAGCTTTATTTGAGAGCTAGCGCAAGCGACAAAGTATCTACGGACTTTAAGTCAGATACTATCGTTATAAACTTAGAAAAAAGTATAGAAAAAGAGAAAAAAATTAATGTTGAAATAACAGGACAATATAAAGATGATGTCGATACCATTACATTAAGTGAGAAAAATGTAATGGTATCAGGACCGAGAAGTAGAGTAGAGTCTATAAAATATGTACAAGCTGTATTTAATGCAGATAAGAAATTATCTAAGACACAATCTACACAGCTAGAATTAAAAGCATTAGATGCTGATAGAAAAGAAGTAAATCATGTTACTTTAGCGTTTGATAAAGTAAGTGCAGAAGTATCATATCTACAACAAAAAGAAGTTAAAATAAATGTTGTTTTTAGAGGAAATAGTTCTAAATTAGTTGAAGGAGAAGATTTTACAATAACACCAAGTACAATACAAATAAAGGGAAAAAGTGAAGATTTAAAATCAATAGATTCAATTGATACAGAACCAATTAATGTTGATGAACTTACATCAAATAATAAAGTTATAGATTTGAAGATACCAAGTGGAATTAGTTCTGATAGAACAAGTATTACTATAAAATCTGCAAGTACTAATGAAGCAACTAGCAGCGTATTTACATACTCCGGTTCTGAATTGACTTTAGAAAATAATGCAGATAACAAAACACTTGAGGATTTTGATTTGCCAGAGACGATAAAAGTAACTGTAGAATACGATAGAGAAGCAGAAAAGATATCTAAATCAGATTTAAAATTATATCTTGATTTATCGGGCGGATTTAATTCTGGCAGCCAGTACAATATTAATCATAGCGGGGTTAATGTAAAAAGTATATCGATTGAACCTAGTTATGTAATGTCAAAATAAATATAATCTGAGATAATTGATAATATCAATAAAAATAGCTTATTTTATTATAAATAATAATTATTTAAATACCAGATAAATACAGAGAAGGCAATAGCTAAAATAGCTATTGTCTTTTTTGTATTTAAGTATTAAAATGAGTTTATGACAAATTTTAGGACGGCAAATTCATTATTTAACAATGCTGTAAATAATTAAGATTTTAAAATACATTGAAAATATACATGATAACTTGGAAATAAATGTTATAAACTTGTAAGAAATTTTTTTGACATTTACTGATATAATAATTATTAAGGTTTTCATTTTGGAAGGAGACTTTTTATGAGAAAATATTTTGGAACTGACGGAGTAAGAGGTGTAGCTAATAAAGAGCTTACTTGTGACTTAGCATATAAATTAGGTAGAGCAGGAGGATATGTTCTTACTAATAATGAATACAAAGTAAAAGTTGTAGTAGGTAAGGATACAAGACAATCAGGAGACATGTTAGAAGCAGCATTAATTGCTGGTTTAATGTCTGTTGGTTGTGACGTAATTACTGTTGGTGTAATACCTACACCAGGTGTTGCATACCTAACTAGAAAATATGGTGCTGAGTGTGGAGTTGTAATATCTGCATCACATAACCCAATGGAAGACAACGGTATTAAATTCTTCAATAAAGATGGATTTAAACTAGATGATGAAATCGAGTTAAAGATAGAAGAATATATTGATAATATGGAAAAAATAGCTTATAATCCTATAGGGAATGAGGTTGGTGTTAGAATTCATAAACACACAGCAGCTCAAGACTATGTAGATTATTTAAAATCTATAGTAGATACTGACTTAACAGGATTAAAAGTAGTTTTAGATTGTGCAAATGGAGCAGCTTATAAAGTTGCACCAGAAGTTTTCAGAGAATTAGGAGCAGAAGTAATAGCTATGAATGTTACTCCTGATGGCGAAAACATAAATCACAAATGCGGTTCAACACATCCAGAAGGACTTCAAAAAGCAGTTGTAGAACACAATGCTGATTTAGGTCTTGCATATGATGGTGATGCTGATAGATTAATCGCAGTAGATGAGACAGGTACAATTGTAGATGGTGACCATATAATGATATTAGGAGCTGTTTACCTTAAAAAACAAAATAAACTAGCTAAGGATACATTAGTTGTTACTACAATGAGTAATATAGGTCTTCATGTAGCAGCTAAAGAATATGGAATAGATTTAGCTATTACAGATGTTGGAGACAGATATGTAATAGAAGAGATGAAAAAGAGTGGCCACAATCTAGGTGGAGAACAATCAGGACATATGATTTTCCTAGATTATAATACTACAGGAGATGGAACTTTAAGTTCATTAATCGTTTCTAAAATAGTAAAAGAAGATGGCAAAACTTTATCAGAACAATCGGCTTTAATGACAACATACCCACAAGTTTTAATAAATGTGGATGTTAGAAATGAAGTTAAAAATAAATTTATGGAAAATGACGAAATTAGAACTGAAATAGAAAAACTTGAAAAACTTATGGCTGGAACAGGTAGGGTTTTAATAAGACCATCTGGAACACAACCATTAGTTAGAGTTATGTTAGAGGGTAAAGATGAAGGTCAAATAAGAGAGCTAGCACAAGAACTAGCAGATCTTATAAAAGCAAAATTATCTTAAGACATTGATTAATATTAGAGAATTAATATAAATATAGGGTGTAAAATCGCACTTAGTGTGGTTTTATGCCCGAATATATCTTAAGTTAATTGTAAATACTAGAATAAAACTAGTGTTTATTAAAGCGCCAGAACTTAATTTTTTAAGTTGACGAGGTCAGAGTTAATCGAAATATCGGCGGATGCTCTGCGGTGTGCCACCATCGGAGGATTTCTACAAAGAATGGGAGTAATCCTATTAAACAAAAAGAAACCCATGTGGATTGACCCGAAATCTTAAAAATATATAAATTAAATATTTTTTAGGAGGACACAAATTATGTGTGGAATAGTAGGATACTTAGGTAATAGACAAGCGACAGACGTTTTAGTCGATGGGCTTTCAAAATTAGAATATAGAGGATATGACTCTGCAGGTGTTGCTGTAAACAATGGTAAAAATGAATTAGAAATAAGAAAATTCCAAGGTAGATTAGCAGTACTTGCTGAAGATTTAGAAAAAAATCCAATAAAAGGACATTTAGGAATAGGGCATACAAGATGGGCAACTCATGGTGTACCATCAGATGTAAACTCACATCCTCACTTTAATAAAGAAAAAACAATAGCAGTAGTTCACAATGGTATAATAGAAAACTACTTAGAATTAAAAGCTGAATTACAAGCTGAAGGATATGAATTCATATCTCAAACAGATACAGAAGTAGCAGCTCATATGGTTAGCAAATACTACGAAGGAAATCTTTTAGATGCAGTTTACAAAGCTACAGCTAGATTCAGAGGAGCTTATGCATTAGGTGTTATATGCACAGATAACGACCAAGAATTAGTGGCAGTAAGAAAAGACAGTCCATTAATAGTTGGATTAGGTGAAGGTGAAAACTTCATAGCATCTGATATACCTGCAGTATTAAAATATACAAGAAAAGTTTACTACTTAGAAAACGACGAATATGTTCACATATTAGGAGACAAAGTTCAAATATTAAACGAAAACAGAGAAGTAGTAGACAAAAAAGTAAACGAAATAAACTGGGACGTTGAAGCAGCATCTAAAGGTGGATACGACCATTTCATGATAAAAGAAATATATGAACAACCAGAAGCAATCAGCAACACTCTAATGAGAAGATTAGATGAAAATGGTGAAATAAAATTAGATGATATAGATATAACAAAAGAGCAATTAGACAAAATAAACAAAATATATATAGTTGCTTGTGGTACTGCTTATAATGCAGGACTTATAGGAAAACACGCTGTAGAAAGATTCTTAAAAGTACCAGTAATAACTGATATAGCTTCAGAATTCAGATATAGCGATCCATTTATAGACGAAAATACTTTAGTTATATTAGCAAGTCAATCTGGTGAAACTGCTGATACACTTTCAGTTTTAAGAGAATCTAAAGCTAAAGGTGCTACAGTATTATCAATAGCTAACGTTGTTGGTTCTTCAATAGCTAGAGAATCTGACTACACATTATACACTTGGGCTGGTCCAGAAATAGCAGTTGCTTCTACAAAAGCATACACTACTCAAATAGTAGCTTTCGTAATGATAGCATTAGACTTCGCATTAAAGAAAGGTACTATAACTAAAGAAGAGTACATGAACTATATAGAAGAATTAAAAGCTATACCAGAGCAAGTTACAGAAGTATTAAAATGTGAAGAACAAATAAAAGAAATATCAAAACAATTAGTAGATAAAAACGACATATTCTACTTAGGTAGAGGTCTTGACTACTCAACTGCAATGGAAGGTGCTTTAAAAATAAAAGAAATATCTTACACTCATGCTGAAGCATTTGCAGCTGGTGAATTAAAACATGGTACTATAGCATTAATAGAAGAAGGTGTTCCAGTAATAGTTTTAGCAACTCAACAACGCCTATTCGAAAAAATGTTATCTAACATGCAAGAAGTTAAAGCAAGAGGAGCTAACGTTATATCAATAACTGAAGAAACAAACAAAGAAGTAGAAAAATCTTCTGATGCAGTTATATACATCCCAGAAGTTGATAACATATTAGCTGGTATATTAAGTGTAATACCACTTCAATTATTAGCTTACTATGTTGCAAAAGAAAGAGGATGCGATATAGATAAACCAAGAAACTTAGCTAAATCAGTTACAGTTGAATAATTTGAATTTAATTTAAAAAATTAATATAAATACAATATAAAAAAATAATTTAACAACACATACACATTAGCTAGAAGGCCCATTTTACATAAGTAAAATGGGTCTTTGCTTTATGAAGAATTATTATCATTATTAGTTAAAAAATTTATAAAAAAGAAAAATTTTATTTTTTGTGTATATAATTTTTTTT
>NZ_JADPET010000162.1 GCF_015667935.1 Clostridium sp. 1001270J_160509_D11
AATCGTATCGACTGATGAATACATAATAAATCCTCCTAATAATTAAATTTTCATAATTAGCTATTTAAATTTTATTTTTTAATTTTTTACTAATAATACTTTCTATAGTTAAATCCTTAATCTATAGATTTATTCATTACTCTTTTCGTTGTATCTATAGTTAGTAATAAATATATATTTTTTATTTATAATTCTTTTTTCTTATGAAATATATCTATCAATTTAAATATCAAAAATTATTAGACTTATGTTAAAATATTAACTATCATATTATATATAATAAATAATAAACATATTAAATTATTTAAAGGGGGATTTAACATGACTTCTGAAGCTTTAACAAGCAAGCAAAACCAGGAGGTTAATACATTAGCTAGAAAAATGGCAATAGCACTTGTTGCCGGATTATTAGTAGGAGGATTACTATTATTTCTAAGGGAGAGTTTAATAAATAATGGACACCAAAATACATGGGATGTTATAAATAGCTTATTTTTTCAAGATATAAGTACAGAAGAGGGACAAAATTCAATAGGTTTATTTTATATAATCGGTCAATTATTTATAAACTGTCTTCAACTAATAATAGTGCCAATGATTTTTTGTTCCATAGCACTTGCTATGTGTGAAATCAGTGACACAAAAAAACTAGGTCGTATTTCTGGTAAAACATTATTAGGATTTTTGACAACATCATTTATTGCATTGGCAGTTGCAATTATATGTGGGTTTATTACTTATCATTTAGGATTTTTTAATGTCTCAATATCAGGCTCAGGCACAGCAGAAGTCGCTTCTACTACAAATCCTCTGATGGTTATACTTGATGCAGTCCCAAATAATATAGGTACTGTAATGACTACAAATAGTAGAGTTTTATCAATAGTATTTTTAGGAGTAGTTATTGGTCTTTGTATAAACCAACTAGGAGACAAAATTTTAGTCCTAAAAAATATACTTACGGATATTAATAATATAATAATTACATTTTTAAATTTTGTAATATTTAAATTTGGTCCAGTTGCTGTATTCGTTTTAATAACAAGAACATTCGCAGTATACGGTGTAGAACATCTTAAACCTGCCTTTGCTTATCTTGCAACAGTTACAATAGCAGCTACAATCTGTTTAATATTCTCATATCCACTATTTATTTATTTTAACACTAAATTAAATCCAATTACTTTTATGAAAAAGATGGGTAAGGTTGCCCTTTTAGCTGTATCTGCTGCATCTTCAGCTGCTGCCTTATCATTAAACTTAAAAACTTCAGAAGAAGAACTTGGAATTAGTGAAGATGTTGCATCATTTGTCCTTCCTCTAGGTATGACAATTAATATGAACGGTACTGCTATAATGCAAGTAGTTGGTTCAATATTTATCGCCGCAAGTTCAGGATATGAGGTAACACTTCCAAATATGCTAGTAATTGCAGCACTTGCTCTTATGGCATCAATCGGTACACCATCTGCACCGGGTTCATCAATGATCGTATTATTTACTGTAATATCTGGTATGGGATATACTAACGATGCTACACTTATCGCATATGCGTTAATAATAGCGATAAATAGACCAATGGATATGTATACAACAGCTCTTAATGTTATTGGAGATGCTGCAACAGCTTTAGTTGTTTCTCACTCTGAAAACACTTTAAATAAAGATATTTATAATTCATAAAAATAATAATTACATATATAAAAGACAGCTTGTTTGAATTGACAAGCTGTTTCTTTTTCATAATTAAATCCATATATTCATATAAATATATTAAAATTAAACAAATTTTAATATAAGGAGGATATTATGAGAATTTATAACAGGCAATCAGATGAAAATTATAAATATGCATTAAAAAATATAAATCTAAGAAAAAGTAAATCCACATCAGGTGATATAATTACCGTCATACCAGCCGGTTCTAAAATCAGTATTATTGATGCAGCTGAAGATTGGTATAAAGTCAGCTATGACAACCAAATAGGTTATGTATATAATGGTAATCTCTCCACTACTAAATATACTTGGACAGATGTTTTACTGAGATCATTGCCTTCTTCTGAATCTAATTCACTTGGAGTTGTCCCAACTAAATCAAGAGTTCAAGTTTTAAAATCAACTGGTGATTGGGATAATGTTATTTATAATGACCAAGAAGGATACATATTTAATTACTTCTTATCAGATGATGGAAATCCACCAGGTAGCTATGACTTTGAGTATTTTAATACAGATATGACTCAATTTGTAAACGATAATAATATCAAAAGTCCTACCGATAACTTAATAACTACAAATTTACAAAATAAATTAACTTATATTTTTCAAAAAACAGTTGATAATAAATGGGATTTACTTTATAAATGGTCTTGTTCAATAGGAAAACCTGAAACGCCTACCATAAAAGGTACATTTTATATATCTGGTCGAAAACCTTACTTTGGCTCCGATTCATATCGTGTAAAATACGCTACTCGAATAAAAGGTGGGTATTATTATCATTCAGTTTTATTTAATCCTCAAGGAACAGAAATTATAAATGATACTTTAGGAGAAGCTATAACTCATGGATGTATCCGACTAGCTGTTGATAATGCTCATTGGATTTATACTAATATATTAGATACTACAACAGTTGTAATTAACTAAAGGTTGTCGCCAACGACTTCGTCCGTTGCTTAAAGGTTGTCGCCAACGACTTCGTCCGTTGCTTAAAGGTTACTGCCCACAAATTATAGATTCCGTTGCTAAAAAATTAATTACCAATGAATTATAGATTATGTTTTTAGGATTTACTTTCATTAAATAGGGATTTGTAATTTTATTTTACAAATCCCTATTTAATGTTTATTTTATCTAATTTGTTTTGTAATCTTTATTATATTTTATGATTTTATAATTCTTATCTAAGCCATGCTGGGTTTCCCGGCACAAATACTCTTTGCCCAAATTTCTTTTTATATTCTTTTAATGCTTCTTTTATAAGTTCTTCGTTTCCTTTAAAAGTATCTGCATTTTTTATTGTCTCTAACTTTTGGCTAAATGGACATACAGATAAACACATACCACAGTCCGTTCCTAGATATCTCCACTTTACATAGCAAGTTTCTTTATCTACTTTCCAATTATAATTTCCTAATTCATCAAACTTAGGTCCTACTTCTAAAGAATGTGATGGACAGTTATGTGCGCACTTTTTACATAGATTACAAAAATCCTCTAGGCCAAAGTCTTTATATTCATCTACTTCAAGCGGTAAATCTGTTGTTACTACTCCCAATTTTAATCTTGAACCATAATCTTTATTTGTAAGTACAGAATTTCTTCCTATATCGCCTAATCCTGCATCTTTCGCTACGAGCACTGGAGTTACTAAATAATTTTTATCCATATGATTTCTCGCATCATATCCCAAACTTCTTATATAATAAGATAAAACCATTCCTATAATAGATGCATCCACATAAGATTTTGTAGTTTCAATCACTTCACATATCATAGGTGCTCTATTTATCATCTCTTTATCTAATTCACATCCAAAAACAATAGCGTATTTATGATTTAGTTTTACTTCTTTTCCATAATCACTTTCTATTCTTCCTCTATGTGTGTATATGTGATAATCTTTTAATTCTGTAATTCCAACTACACAAGCACCATAATGTTTAGCAAATCCCTTTATTCTCTTTGTCATAGTTTTAGGATTTACCTCAACTTTCTCATCCGCTACTTCCCCTTCACATAACGGCAATATATCTGCTAAAAATTTAAATGCACTTGAGCCCATTGGCGAATTTACTTCATTATAAGTCATAGTTCCCTCTTGGCATAAATCTGGTCTATGACGTAAACTATCGTCTATATCCTTTTTTTCTGGGAATCTCTTATAATAATCTTCATACGCTTGACTTCCTGGTGTATAATGTGCTCTAGCAAACATCGTATCTCTTTCATCTGATCTATTCAATTTTAACCCCTCCCTACAATAAAATCTTTTTTTAAGCATTTTAAAAATATCGATCTTATTAAATAAATATATTATCTATTTGTATTTTTATGTCTAAAATTAGTATAGCACATTTAAAAAGTAATTAATAAATTTTAGATTTTAGTAGTATAATATTTATAAGGAAACTAAATTCTTAAGGGAGGTTTTATTATGAAACGAATTTCTTTATTTATTGTAATTAATGCTATATCTCTTTACATAGTGTCACTTTTAATGGACAGTGTGTATATTGGCTCTTTGACATCATTAATAACCTTGACTTTAATATTTGGATGCCTAAATGTATTTATTAAACCTTTAATTCAGTTTTTCTCTCTTCCAATGACAATTTTAACATTGGGTTTATTTTCATTTGTAATAAATGGGATAGTATTAAAATTAGCTTTTAGCATTGTTCCAGGCACACATATAAGTGGATTTTTTAACGCAATACTTGCAGCAATTTTATTGACTATTGTCAATACTATTTTCTACAATGTATTTGATTGATAAATAGAAAATAACTAATAATAGATACCTATATATAAATTATCAAGAATATGATTTTGTATTTAAATTTCAAAATCATATTTTTTTGCACAAAAATATCTTTTTATTTTATTCATATCCAAACAATGTTAACATTTTCCCATTTCATATGCACTTTAATTTTAATTTTGAATAATCAACTATTATTATAAATTATCCATTATATATCTATTGTATTAAATTTATCCACTATATCAGTACTATAGATTTTTCAATTTTGATAATATATAATAATATGTATCAGGATATCAATCTAAATTTTCCAATTTTAGTTTTAATCTTGAAATCTTTTATATTCTATTCTTGGTAAAAATATGGAGGTTTTAAAATGAAGATTTTTAATCAAATCGGAATTCTCCTTGGAGTCTGGGCAGCAGGAGAAGTTGTAAGTCAATTTATAAAAAATATTATAAACATTCCTGGATCTATATTAGGTATGATAATACTATTTTTACTGCTTCAATTTAAAATTATTAGCGAAGAAAAAATCAAAGATGTCGCTGATTTCTTATTAGGAAATATGGGTATATTCTTTATACCAGCAGGTGTATCTTTAATTCAATCTTTAGGTTTAATAAAAGAAAATGCTATTTTACTTTTATCATGTATAATACTTATAAATATCGCAGTTATGATAGGTAGCGGAATAAGCGTTGAATTTATGATAAAACTAAAAGAGAAAAAACAAGCAAAATCGCAGCAAGAAATTGCTTAATATTTATTAAAGAAGGCGGAGAAATGGAACAAATATTAAATACACAATTATTTGGATTACTTACAATTATAATTTTCTATAATATAGGATTATTTATTCAAAAAAAAGCTAGAAATCCTATATGCAATGGTCTTTTAATAGCAATAATACTTATAATATTATTTTTAAAGGGTACAAACATACCTTATGAAAATTTCAAAATAGGTGCAGATACAATCAACTTTTTACTTGGTCCTGTTACAATAGTTTTAGCAGTGCCATTATACAGACAACTTCACCTATTTAAAAAATATATGAAAGAAATATTAGTAGGAATACTTACTGGAGTATTTATATCTTTTATATCTGTAGTTTTAATTTGTAAAGTTGCAAATGCAAACCCAGAGATATTATATTCAATACTACCAAAATCAATAACTACACCAATGGGTATATCTCTTAGTAATATATTAGGTGGTATTCAATCTATAACTGTTGTTTGTATAATCCTTACTGGTATTTTAGGATATATAATGGGAGAAACAGTACTTAAAATAGGTAGAATTAAACATCCTATAGCAAAAGGGGTCGCTCTTGGTACTGCTGCTCATGCAGTTGGAACAAGTAAAGCCTTAGAACTTGGCGAAATTGAAGGAGCTATGAGTAGTTTATCAATTGGTATAGGCGGATGTTTAACAGTTATATTAGTGCCTATTTTAGCTAATTTTATATAATTTAATAGAGTTTTTTAAGAGCTAAGAAATTTATCTTTGAAAGTAGATACATAGAAAGTGTAAAAGTTAAACTTTCTATACCACATTCAATAATAATAGATGTAAAAGAAAAAG
>NZ_JADPET010000163.1 GCF_015667935.1 Clostridium sp. 1001270J_160509_D11
AGCATTTGAATAGTAAGGGTTTAAATAAACCATTGGGTCTATATAAGGCTGAGGATATATTTACTTAAATCAATAATTGTCATATCAGGTTCATTTAATGTGGTTTCTTTAGTTTCTACTAATTTTTTATCTGAATATACATTTGATTTTATAGATGTTATTCCATTAGATAGTGTTACTAATGCTTTTTTATCTAGATTTTTCCCATAATCTATTACAAAACTTCCACCCATTATATCGTAGTCCTGATGTGTTATATATCTCTCTCCAAGCTCGATATATAGTGGTTTTAGTTTATCGTTATCTTTTTCAAACACACATACTCCCAATTTTTCTTTATTAGAGTGGTCGACAAATCCAGCAATTATGTTATTTTCTATTGATTTTATACTAAAAACATATATATTTTCTATTTCACCTGTAGATTTAAAATTCGATATACTTTCTCTTATATAAAATAGCTCCTTATCATACATATAATCTATTTCACTGTCTTTTGCTATATAATCTACCCCTAGTTGACCATATGAAATTGGGTCTTTATCGTATATTTGACTAGCACTAGGATTTGATATAAAGAATACTACCCAAAATACAAATGCTATAAAAAGTATTTTAGGTGTTTTATACACCATTTTTTTATATTTTAAGATATTTTCTATTCTTTTTTTAGCATAATTTTCACCAAAAGCCAATGGACAAAGCAAGTCTAAAGTTGATGTAGTTGCAAACTCTAATAATGAATTACTATAATCTACTTTTATATCTATTTTAAAATCTTTCATAACTCTTTCATCACAAGACATCTCCATATCTTGTGTCATAAGTTCAAATGCCTTCCAAACAATCGGATTAAACCAATGTATTATTACAGCTAAGAAGTAAACTTGTTTTACTATATAATCGAATCTCTTTATATGTACTTCTTCGTGATGTATTAGATATTCTTGTTCTCTTTCGCAAATTCCAAGTGGAAGATATATTTTAGGTTTTATTATACCAAATACAAATGGCGAATCTATACGATCAGTCTCATATATATTATCTTTTATAAGTGTTGCTGTGCATATTTTTTTCCTCATTTTTATATAAGATATTATTGTGTGTAGACTTAAAAGTATTATTCCTGCAATCCATAATATTATAGCTATCCACAATATATATTCTATTTTACTTCGATTTAAATTAAATGCTTCTATATTTAGATTGTTTGATATATACTCCCTAATTTTATTATTTTCTAAATGTTTAACTATATCTGTATTTATAGGTTTATTAAAATATTTTAGTTTAATAAGCGATAAATCACTATATATATTTATAGGTATAATCAATCGTAGAAATAAACCTGCCCACAATAAATATGAGTATATCTTTGGAAACTTAGATAACATATATCTTCCTATTAATATAACTAAAAATAATACTACTCCCAATCTAGTCATATTAAAAACTGTATTAAACATTGTTGATAAAATATTCATAGATTCTCCCCCTTATCTCTAAATAGTTTAATCTTCTTTATAAGAATCTATTAATTTTTTTAACTCTTCAGCTTCATATTTTGATATTTTTTTATTTCCAAAGAATGCTGTCAAAAACTTAGGTAGTGAACCACCAAATGACTTTTCAACAACTTCATGGCTCTCATAAATCTGAGTGTCCTCTCTTTTTACTATAGCTGTAACTACTGTATTTTCATTTTTTAATATACCTCTTTGAGCTAATTTCCTTAAAACAGTGTATGTAGTTGACTTTTTCCATCCAAGTTTTTCATTACATACTTTTACTAAATCCCCTGACTTTATCGGCTCCTCATCCCAAATAATATTCATAAATTTAAGTTCTGCATCGAATAATTTATATTTTTCCATAATACCTCTCCTTTTTGGTTTATCATAGTAAACCACTTTATTAATTATAAGTTTATCACGATAAACCAAATTTGTACACACTAAAAATCTCTAAAACATATTTATTTTTTCTCTAATTTTTTTATTTAAAATAAAAAAACTTAGAGCACAGTATTTAAACTTTACCCTAAGTTTTTATTTTATTATTGAACTTATTTCTTATTATTTTATAGCATCTGCTATTTCATCTATCATTTGGTTTGTAGACTCGATTCCACCAGTCATTGTATACCATATAACAGAGTTTAAGTAAACTATATTTCCATTTTTAGCAACTTCTGTTTTATTCATTACTTCATTGTCAAATAATTTAGATGCAGCTTCACCTTTACCAGTAACTGCTCCTCTATCTACAACAAATACATAATCTGATTTATTTTCTAAGAAATATTCAAATGATACTTGTTGCCCGTGAGTTGAATCGTCTATATTTTTGTCAACTTCAGTAAATCCTAAACCATTATATATTAATCCATATCTTGATTTAGCAGAAAATACACTTATACTTCCTTCATTAGCCATAACAACACTAGCAGTTAATCCTTTTTCTGCCACAGTTTTGTTTACTTTTGCTATTTTAGCTTCTATTTCATCTATAGCTTTTTTAGCTTCATCTTGTTTATCAAATAAGTTTCCTAAATCAGTAACTACAGTTTTGAATGAATTCATGTAATCTTGTCCATCTACTGCTAAGTTTACAGTTGGAGCTATTTCTTTGAAACTATCTATATCTTCTGCTTGTCTTCCACCTATTATTATTAAATCTGGATTTAAAGACTCAACTGCTTCAAAATCAGTTTCTTTTAAGCTTCCTACATTAGTGTATTTATCATCTGAGTAATTTGATAATATTTCTGGCATTTTTCCGTTTTTAGGTAGACCAACTACCGCATCAACACCTAAGTTTTTTAATATATCTGCTACACCATAATCAAATACTACAACTCTTTTTGGATTCTTTTTTAATTCTGCTTTTTCGCCATTTGCATCTGTTACCTGAACAGTTGTTTGTTCAGCACTTTGTTCTTGCTGTGTTTGTTGATTTTGTGATCCCGAATTTAATTTAGTAAATCCAAACACTCCTAATCCTAATACTAAAATTCCACCTACTATGGCAGCTGCTTTTTTGTTCATTTTTATTCTCCCAATAATATATAATGACTTTTTTATTAAGTCCTATATAACCTTTCTTTAATTTTTTATTTTTAATAATAAATACTTATTTTTTTACCATCTATATCTTTGACATCAAAGTCCATCTCGTATATATCTTCAAGTGTCTCTTTATTTATTATCTCATCAACTATTCCTTCTTTTGCAATCATACCGTTTTTTAAGCAGATTATATAATCAGAATAACAAGATGTGAAGTTAATATCATGCATAACTAAGATTATTGTTTTTCCAAGCTCATCACAAAGTTTTTTTAGAACTTTCATCATCTGAACTGAATTATTCATATCTAAGTTATTTAGAGGTTCATCTAAGAATATATATTCAGTGCCTTGAGCTATAACCATTGCAATATATGCTCTTTGTCTTTGACCACCACTTAACTCGTCTAGATATTTATCTTGAATATCAGTAAGTCTCATATACTCTATAGCTTCTTCTACATATTTAATATCTTCTGCTTGTAATTTTCCCTCGCAATATGGAAATCTACCAAAACTAACAAGTTCTCTAATTGTTAGTCTTATATTTATATTGTTTGATTGCTTTAATATAGCAATCTTTTTAGATAATTCTTTTTTGTCCCAGCTATCTAGTTCTTTTCCTTCTATAAATACTTGACCACCGTCTCTTTTCATAAGTCTAGTTATCATAGAGAAAGCTGTACTTTTTCCAGCTCCATTTGGGCCTATTAAAGAAGTTATTTTTCCTTTTTGTATTTTAAGCGATACATCATGTACCACCATTTTATCTCCATAACTTTTGCTTAAATTTCTTACTTCTATCATATTCGACTCTCCTTGTAAAGTAGATACATAAAGTAAATACCGCCTATCATATTAATTACTACACTAACAGGTGTACTTAAATGTAAAATTCTCTCCATTAATACCTGACCAAATACTAATGTAAATATACTTACTAATATTGATACAGTTATTAAATAACTATGTTTATATGTTTTCATCATTTCTCTAGTTATATTTGCTACTAAAATTCCTAAGAATGTAAGAGGGCCTACTAAAGATGTTGAAATTGCTATAAGTATTGCTATTATTACAAATGATTTTTTCATTATTTTGTCATAGTCAACACCTAAGTTAATTGCTTGATCTTTCCCTAAACTCATTACATCATAGTATTTTATATCATCCCAAACAAATGGAATCATAAGTAAAACTAATATTATAGATAAGAATAATATATCTACATTTACATTGTTAAAACTAGCAAATAATTTGTTTTGAAGAACTAAATATTCATTTGGATCAATTACCATTTGCATAAATGATGATAAACTTCTGAAAAATGTACCACAAATCATACCTATTAATAATACAAATATTATGTTTGCATTATCTTTTTTAAATATTAATTTGTATAGTAAAGATGTTCCTAAAATCATAAATACTAGGCAAATTAAGAAGTTTATTTTCTTATTTGATACAAATGCACTACTTGAACCAAAAGCAAATATTAACATAGTTTGTATTGCTACATATAGAGAATCTATACCCATTACATTCGGAGTTAAGATTCTGTTGTCCGTTATAGTTTGGAAGATTATTGTTGAAAATCCGATGCATCCACCTGTCAGAATTATTGCTATTAATCTAGGTATTCTTTTTGAAAGAGCATAATCCATACTCCCTTTGTTGATTCCCATAAATAAGAATAATAACGATGATGCTAATATCATTAGAGATAATACTATTATCGGCATATATAAATTTTGTTTTCTATCCACTTTTCCTATCTTTTTACCTATTTTATTTCTCTCTAGATTAGCTTGCATATGATTTCCTCCTTAAAACTAAATAAAGGAACATTCCACTACCTATTACACCAACTGTAAGACCTACAGAAAGTTCATAAGGGTAGACAAATACTCTTGCAAGAATATCACAGAATAAAACAAATATTGCCCCAAATAATGCAGTATCTAATATATTCTCGTGTACATTGTCTCCTTTATATAGTGAAACTAAATTTGGTACTATTAACCCTATATAAGGGATTTCACCAGCTATAATAACTACACAAACAGTTACTATAGATACTATTATCAGTCCAAGATTTACAATTTTATTGTAATCAAGACCTAAGTTTGTTGCAAAATCTTCACCCATTCCAACAACTGTGAATTTGTGTGCATAGAAAAATGCAATTGCCATTAGTGGTATTGATAAATATAATAATTCATAATTTCCTTTTAAGATCATTGAAAAATTACCTTGTAACCATGAGTTAACATTTTGCATTATGTCAAATTCGTAACCAATGTAAGTAGTTATTGAGCCAATTATATTACCAAACATAATACCTACAAGTGGAACGAATATCACACTCTTTACTTTTAAATTTTTTAAAAAAGTCATAAATAACATTGTTCCAGCTAGTGCAAAAACAAATGATATCATAGCCTTTTGCATAGTTGTTGCTCCAGGTACTAAAACCATTGCAATTACTATACCAAGTTTTGCTGAATCTATTGTTGCTCCTGTAGTTGGTGAAACAAATTTATTTTGACTTATTTGTTGCATTATTAAGCCACATATACTCATAGCACTACCTGCTACAAGTGTGCTTATTAATCTCGGTATTCTACTAACCATCATAAGATGCATTGTCTCATCACGACCAGTAAATACATCTAATATATTTATGCTTTTAGCTCCTAATAACAAGGAGATTATACATAAAGTAATTAATATTAGCGTTAAATATTTTTTTTTCATGATTTTTATTTCTCCTAGCCCTTTTGTTATCTCATAATCATAAACATATGATAACGATTATCATTTTATATTTATATTATAATTCAATCAATATACTATTTCAATATTTTTTTTATCATTTTAATATTTTTTTAATTTTAATTAGATTTTTAAATTAATAAAGCTTTTAAT
>NZ_JADPET010000164.1 GCF_015667935.1 Clostridium sp. 1001270J_160509_D11
ATATATACCAGCTATTTTTAATCTGTCACATATTTGGTCATAGTGAGTAAATAATTTTTCTATACCAGATCTTTCATCATCTACCCCTTCTTCTATGTTGTCGTTTTCTTCTTTATTTATTGTCCACTCATCTAAAAGAGCTCTACAATCGTCGAAATCTTCTTTTCCAAGAAGTCTATATTCAAATCTTCCGTCGTATTCAGTTAAGAAGTAATTTATATGATTTCTTTTTTTGCTATTTTTTCTACCTTTTAGAGTTCTCATTATTTCACCATCATAAACATAGTCAAATAAATCTCTTTCTGCTATATATTCAAATCTATCTCCGTATTCTTCCTTTAAATAATCTACTACTTCTTCTGTAATACCTCTAAAGTAAAGTTTTTCTTCTATTTGTGCAAAGTAATCTAATACGAAATCTATTACTTTTGGTAAATCTTCTTTTTTAGCAAGAGGTAAGATTGAGAATACTTCACCGTCATACTCTCCTACTAAAACTGCAAAATTATCACCTACATAATATGCAGTTTTGTATGCATGTTGCCACATATATAATGTGTTGAAGTTGTATTCACATGCTTCATAATCCACTAAATCAAAATATGGATTTAATATTTCTCTATCTTCAATAGTTATTTCCTTAAAATAAGGTCTTGAACTATTTGGATCTTTTTTTATTATTTCTTCAAAAAGATTTATATTATCTCTTTCTTTTGTTATTTGCATAACAGCCTCCTATAAATTAAATGAAAGTTTACATTTTAAATTTATTTTCAATTTATTGTATTTATTTCTATTTTAACGTCAAAACTCTTAATATATTTATTTCAGTATTCTATTTTACCCAAGATAGCATCCAATAAACATGTATTTTAATGGAGTGATTGTAACTTGAATAAAAAAATTTTAATATTTTCAATTATTATAATAGCACTTTTTACTGGCTGTAACAAAAATAAAGATTTTTGCATCCATATAATAGATGTTGGCCAAGCAGATTCTATTTTAATCACAACACAATCAAATAAAAATATGTTAATTGATGGTGGAGATGAAAATAGTGCTAAAATAATAAAATCCTATTTAAAAAATAAAAAAGTTAAAACTTTAGATGTAGTTGTGGCGACACACCCTGACAGCGACCATATTGGTAGCCTAGACGATATAATTGATAATTTTGATGTAGAGAAAATTTATATGCCTAAGCAAACCACAAATAGTGAATGCTACATCAACTTAATTGACTCTTGTAATAAAAAAAATTTAAAAGTAAATTATCTGTCTAAAGATGATTCTTTCAACTTAGATAAATACACAGAAATATATGTTCTAAGTCCAGATTATATCACAGATAATAATAATTCAAATTCCATTGTACTAAATATTTCATATAAAAACAATAATTTTTTGTTTACTGGCGATTGTGAAGAATCTAACGAGATGGACATGATAAACTCCTATGACCTTGAAAATATAGACTTTTTAAAAGTTGCCCACCATGGAAGTTCAACCTCCAGCTCCTTAGAATTTTTAAAAGAAATTTCACCTTCTATAGCTGTAATATCATGTGGGTATAAAAACGACTACGGTCATCCACATAGGTCAACTTTACAAAATTTAGAATCTGTCAACGCAAAAGTTTTTAGAACTGATGTAAATGGAAGTATGCAATTTTATTCCGATGGGAATAAAATTTACTCTACAATCAAATATAAACAAGAGTAAACTAAAATAAGAGCATCAATTATATGCTCTTATTTTTTTATCATAAACACCTCTACAAATAAATCATTTTATATTCTTATAACTTCTCCTACATAGATTAAGTTTGGATTTGTCATATTATTTTTTTCTATTAATTCTTTATAATCTACTCCAAATTTTTTCGCAATCGAACTTAATGTATCTCCCTTTTGAACTGTATAAAGGCTGCTAAAGTTTTCACCTCTACTTCCAGTATTTATAGAAGTTCTTATTTTTAAAATTTCGCCTGTATAAATTAAATTCGGATTGGATATATTATTTATACTCACTATACTTTGGACTGTTGTATCAAATTTTTGAGCAATTGAACTTAATGTATCTCCATTTTGTACTATATATGTCGTCATATATTGTCTTGTTGATGGGACTGCGATATTTCCTCTAGAATCTGTCGGTATTTTCAATATTTCTCCTACATAAATTAAATTTGGATTTTCTAAATCATTTAAGTCTACTATAGCTTGAACTGTTGTATCAAATCTTATTGCAATAGAAGTTAGTGTATCACCACTTTGTACTATATATGTTGTTGTAAATATTTTTCTTCTTTTTTTAATACTCCTATTACCCGGATAAATTTTCAAGACTTGACCTACATAAATTAAATTTGGATTTGTAATTGAATTTATAACTGCGATTTCATGAACTGTTGTACCGTATTTTTGAGCAATTGAGCTTAATGTATCTCCTGCTTGAACTGTATAATATATAACTGGGCTTTGTGTTGATGGTTGTTGTCTATCTCCTGGAATTTTACGTGGCTTTTTTTGTTCCTTTGGAACATCTTCGCTATCATCTAAAAACATTCCATCATAAATTAAATCTAAATCTGTACTTGCATTAATACCTCTCACTCTTCCTGTATCAGAATACTGCCACGCAACATATCTATCTCCCCAAATAGGATTTGGTGATGGTCCACCTTCACTAAGTTGTGCAATCCACAAAGGATACTCAGAAAGTCCAAGTCCTTCATATAAATAATGTTGTGCAAAATAAGTGTATGTGTAAATTGCTGTATCTAATCCACTATACTCCTTTACTTCTCTTAAGAATTCTATCGCTTGGAGAGTCAATTCGTAATTATCAAGACCTCCTATTTGTTCAAAATCCAATATTAATTTTAAATCGGAATCTAAACCTCTAATAGTATCTACAAAATATCTTGCTTGTTCTTGTGGTGTTGGGGATGAACCTGGATTAAAAAAGTGATAAAACCCAACTTTTAATCCATATGCTTTTGCTCCATCATAATATTCATGTAAATAAGGATCTCTATAGAAAGTTCCTTCAGATGCTTGTATTATTACAACTTCTACACCTGAATCTGCTACAGCTCTCCAGTCTATAGTTCCTGACCAATTACTTACATCTATTCCTCTATAAGTAGCCATATTAAACCTCCTAGATGATATTTATAATTAAAACTATTGTTTTATTATTATATTCTGCTTAAAGTTTTTAGTGATTTAATATGGCTATTATTTTATTTATATCCTATAATCGCAGCACCCAATGCCCCTATTATCTGTGCTTCATCAGATATAAATATATTTTTATTTAAATCTTTTTCTAACATTTTTACCAATTCACTTATATTAGCTAAGCCACCTGTAAAAGCAATATCATCTACTATTTTTGATTTATTTAATAAAGATACGCCTTTGTTTGATATTGATTTTATTATTCCAGCGGCTATTTTTTTCTTACAAACATCTCTTGCTAATAAACTTACTATCTCTGATTCCGCAAATACTGTACACATACTAGATATATTTTCTGGCTCGGCACCTTTTGCAAGCTCATCTATATTATAAATATCGCTGTCTAATTTGTTAGAAGTTATCTCTAAAAATTTTCCTGTTCCAGCTGCACATTTATCATTCATTAGAAAGTTTTCTACACTTCCATTTTCATTTATATTGATAACTTTTATATCTTGCCCGCCTATATCAAGTATCGTTCTTATCTTTGGATTTAAAAAGAATATTCCTTTTGCATGACATGTTATTTCTGTAACTTTTTTATCTATAAAATCCATGCTAACTCTTCCATAACCAGTTCCTACAACCTTTTTTATTTGAGAGTTATCAATATCTTTAGTAAGATATTCATATACTTCTTTTGATGTAGATTTTGGACTAGACCCAGTTGGAATTATAAGTTTTTTTGATATATTTTCTCCGTCAAATAATACCCCTTTTGTATATGTAGACCCTGCGTCTATACCAATACTATACATAGATTTCCTCCATTTTACTTCTTATCTTCAATCATTTCAATAAATGCTTCAAATCTCGTTCTAAGTTGTTCAGTATCTGTTTCTGAATAATCTGTCTCGATAGCCATATAATCTATATGTTTTTTATTTACTACAAAATCTTTTATTTTATGACTTTCGACATTAAATGGATGGCAAGACTGAAGTGCTACATCTATTACTCCATCTATTTTATATTCATCAATTAATTCATCTAAAAGATCTATTCTCTTTTGATTATTCATCATACATGCACAACCTATATTTAAATATCTCTTTGCAATCGCTTCATATATATCTGGATTATCCTCATCTATTAGCTCCCTGTTACTTCTTATAGATGAACATAGCTCATAAGCTACAATAGATGCTCCACTTTCTTCTAATGTTCCAATTATTTTTTTTACACATCCACCGATTGGAGAACCTGTAACTAATATTCTCGGTGCATCCTTTTTAACCGGACACTTTCCTTCTTCATATCTTTTTTTAGTGTCATCTATCACTTTTCTAAGTGATGATTTTAATTCTTCTCTATCGAATTTAAATTGAGCTTGGTATGAAACATTATATAATTCAGATGAAGTTAGTGCAGATGGCTCTAATTTAGCTAATTCATAAAATTCATTTAATAACTTTCTTTCTTCATTTTTATCTTTTATAGAATTTTTTATATCGTCGTCTGTTATTGTTACATCTAATTCTTTTTCTAAAACTTCTTTTAATAAAATAACTTCGTCTTTCCAAAGGTTAAACTCATTTTTACCACTTGCTCTATTTGGAAGTTGCATAACATGCATTGGTTTTATTTTTGATAATTCTTCATACATCTTTTTCTTTCCATCACAAGTAGTTTCTCCAACTAATAAATCTGAAAAATAAAAATATGGACAGGTATCTGTTATAACGTGTCCATAACTTGATTTTATTAATGGACATAAATTTCTAGGTAGTACCTTTTCTGCATCCTTTATAGGCTCTTCACTAACACCGCAAACGCCTACTGGAACAGCACCTGCTGCTAGCATAAGTTCAGTTGGTGTAAAACAACAAAAAACTCCGACCATCTTTTTCCCATTATCTTTTATATTTTTTGCTGCTAGAAAACCATTTCTTCTAGCTTCTGTAAAACTTTCAAATTGTTTTGGTAAATTATTATCCATTCCATTCCTCCCTTTTATCTTAATCAATAAATTATAATTAAATAGTAACAAATAATTTTCCATATTTCTACAAAATATACTATTAAATTATATTTATATACAAACAAAAAGGAGCAAATGATTTATATCTCATTTACTCCTTTTCAATTTATATTAAATTTTATATCTTATAACTATTTATAATTTCTATATTTTTTATTATCTTTCTAATAATTCTCTAACTACTACAGATGCTATAGTAAGTCCACCTACTGAAGGTACAAAAGATACACTTCCTGGAGTTACTTTTCTTCCATTCATTATTCTTTCTTTTAATTCTCTTGGTTGCTCTGTTGAGTAAACTACTTTTAATTTTTTGATTCTTCTATCTTTAAGTTCTCTTCTAAGAACTTTTGCAAGTGGGCAAGTATGTGTTTTATATATATCTGTAACAACTATTTTAGTTGGATCTAATTTATTACCCATTCCCATAGAACTTATTATGTTTAATCCTTTTTCTTTACATGTTTCTATAAGTTTTATTTTTGAAGTAACCATATCTATTGCATCTATAACATAGTCGTAATCTTCTGTTAATATTTCATCACTAGTTTCCACATTGTATAATTTTTTAATTGCTTTTATATTTAAATCTGGGTTTATATCTAAAAGTCTTTCTTTCATAACTTCTACTTTATATCTTCCTACTGTAGAATGAAGTGCTGGTATTTGTCTGTTGATATTAGTTATATCAACGTCATCAAAGTCAACTATAGTTATATTTCCAACTCCAGCTCTTACTATAGCTTCACAGGCGAAACTTCCAACTCCACCAGTTGAGTGTTTGTCAGCTTTTATACCTTCTATTGAAGATAAGTCTATTACATCACCACTGTTCAT
>NZ_JADPET010000165.1 GCF_015667935.1 Clostridium sp. 1001270J_160509_D11
TACTAGAAGTCTATCTGTTATTTCTACTGGTGAAAATGTATATCGTGAAACTATTCAACAAGGTGCCATATTATCAATAAGTAAATATTGACATGTATTAATAAATATTTTATAATTATCACATTGAACAAGGGTGTTCATTATAGGGTATGAATATTTATTTAATACCCTATAATGAGCGCCCTTTTTTGGGTGTATTAACAAAATTTAGGGGTAAATAGGAGGAATTTGATGGATTATAAAACTAGTGAAGTTTTAGGATTTATAGAGGAGAATGACATAAAATTTATACGCTTGGCATTTTGTGATATTTTTGGGAATCAAAAAAATATAACTATAATGCCTACTGAATTAAAAAGAGCATTTGAAGAAGGAGTTTCTTTTGATGCATCGGCAGTAACTGGTTTTATGAATGTAGAAGAGTCAGATTTATTGTTAATACCAGAGGCGAGCACAATGTATCTACTACCGTGGAGAATGCAACATGGCAGAGTAGTTAGATTCTTTTGCAATATAAAACATCCAGATGGAAGAAATTTCGAAGGAGATTGTAGGAATATATTAAAACAAGTTATAAAAGAGAGTAGAGATAAAGGGTTTGTCTGCAAAATAGGATGCGAAAGTGAATTTTATTTATTTGAACAAGATGAATTTGGAAATCCAACTATGATTCCTTATGATAGAGGAACTTATTGCGATATATATCCAAGCGATAGATGTGAAAATATAAGACGAGATATTTGTCTTTCGCTTGAAGAAATGGGAATAAAAACTACAAGTTCACACCATGAGCAAGGACCTGGACAAAATGAAATCGATTATGAATATTCAGATGCACTTACTGCAGCAGATAATTTAATCAGCTTTAGGTCGCTTGTAAAAACTAAGGCTTGTGAAAATGGGCTCTTTGCGTCATTTATGCCGAAACCTTTAAATATAGAGTGTGGAAGTGGACTACATATAAATATTTCTTTATATAAAGATGGTGTAAATCTTTTTAAAGATAAAAGTTCTGATAATTATAAATATACTAAAAAGTTTTTAGCAGGGATATTAAACCGCATAGAGGAAATTACTTTGTTCTTAAATTCATCTACAAATTCATATGCTAGATTAGGAAAAGACAAAGCTCCAAAATATATAACATGGTCAAAAGAAAATAGATCACAACTTATAAGAATACCAGCATCAAAAGGAGATAGATGCAGGATGGAACTTAGATCACCAGATTCTAGTTGTAATCCATATATAGCATTTGCACTGCTTATTAAAGCTGGGATAGAAGGTATAGAAAATAATTTAGAACTTTGTGAACCTAAAAATATCAATTTATTTGAAATAGATGAAAACAAAGTAAATGATTTGAAAAAACTACCACAAGATTTAAATGAAGCGATAAATCTAGCAAAAGATAGTGAGTTTATAAAAACAGTATTACCACAAAAGACTATTGAAAATTATATAAATGACAAGAATAAAGAGTGGGATATATATAGTTCAATAACTGATAAATTTAAAGCTGAAAAAGAATTATATTTTGAAGTGCTTTAAATTATAAAAAGGGGGGACCTATATGAGTTGTGCGCTGATAGTGTCAACGTCGGAAAAAGGAAAGAGCTTTTTTAGTGATTTAATAAAGACAGTTGGAATTTCCAATACGGTCACTGTTGGCAGTGGTAGTGAAGCGAGGCGTATATTAAATAGAACTGAATTTGATTTAGTTGTAATAAATGCTCCATTATCAGACGAATTTGGACATGAACTTGCAATTGCAATAAGTAAAAATTATAATACAGGAGTTTTATTAGTAGTAAAAAATGATATAGCTGATGCAGTTTCAGCTAAGGTAGAAGACTACGGTGTATTTGTAATAGAAAAACCGTTAAATAGACAATTTGTGTATAAAAGTATTAAGTATATATATATTTCAAGAAAGAAATTTTTAGGTCTTCAAAGTGAAAATGAAAGACTTAAAGTAAAAATTAGTGAAATTAGACTTATAGATAGGGCAAAATGTATTTTAATACAGTACTTAAATATGAGTGAGCCCCAAGCGCATAGATATATAGAAAAGCAAGCTATGGATTTAAGAGTAACTAAAAAAGAAATTGCAGAAAATATTTTAAAGACTTATGAAATGTAAGTAATTTATTAAAAATTTTTATTCGTGTAGGAGGTATTAGTATGTCAAAGTATGTATTTGTAACAGGTGGTGTAGTATCAGGCTTAGGAAAGGGTATAACAGCAGCATCTTTAGGAAGATTATTAAAAGCGAGAGGATTTAAAGTGGCAGCACAAAAGCTTGATCCTTATATAAATGTAGACCCGGGGACAATGAGTCCATATCAACATGGGGAAGTATATGTAACAGAAGATGGAGCAGAAACTGACTTAGACTTAGGTCATTATGAAAGATTTATAGATGAGGATTTAAATAAATACTCAAATTTAACAACAGGAAAAGTATATTGGAATGTGTTAAATAAAGAGAGAAAAGGGGAATATCTAGGTGAAACTGTCCAAGTTATACCTCATGTTACTAATGAAATAAAGAGCTTTATATACAATGTAGGTGAAAAAAGTGATGCAGATGTAGTTATAACTGAAATAGGTGGTACGACAGGTGATATAGAGAGTCAGCCGTTTTTAGAAGCTATAAGACAGGTGTCATTAGAAGTAGGAAGACATAATTGTCTATTTATTCATGTTACATTAGTACCATACATAAAAAGTTCAGGAGAACATAAATCAAAGCCAACACAACACTCAGTTAAACAATTACAAGGTTTAGGAATTATGCCAAATATTATAGTAACTCGTTCAGAAGCTCCTTTAGATGAAGTTATTAAAAAGAAAATATCACTATTTTGTAATGTAAAACAAGACTGTGTAATAGAAAATAAAACAATAGATGTACTATATGAAGTGCCGATGATGTTAGAAGAACAAAATTTATGCGATATAGTTTGTAGAGAACTTGATTTAAAATACGATAAATGTGATTTATCAGATTGGACTAATATGTTGAGTAGAGTTAAAAATAGAGATAAAACTGTAAAAATCGCTTTAGTCGGAAAATACACTAAACTACATGATGCATATTTATCAGTAGTTGAGGCTTTATCTCATGCAGGTTATGAAAATTGTGCGGCAATAGACATAAAATGGGTAGATGCAGAAGGTGTAAATAAAGATACAGTAAATTCATTATTAGGAGATTGTCAAGGCGTATTAGTACCAGGTGGATTTGGCGATAGAGGAATAGAAGGTATGATTTGTGCTGCAAATTATGCAAGAGTAAACAATATACCTTACTTAGGAATATGTTTGGGAATGCAAATAGCAGTAATCGAATATGCTAGATATGTTTTAAATATGAAAGATGCAAACTCTACAGAATTTAATTTAGAAACAAAATATCCAGTAATAGCACTTATGCCGGACCAATTTGGAAATATAATGGGTGGAACAATGATACTTGGAGCATATCCTTGCAAAGTAAAAGAAGGCACTATGCTTTATAAATGCTATGGAGATTTAAATATTTCAGAAAGACATCGCCATAGATATGAATTTAACAACGATTTTAGAAAGCAAATGATAGAAAATGGGCTTACTATAGCGGGAACATCACCAGACGAAAAGCTAGTTGAAGCTGTTGAAGTAAGTAATAATAAGTTTTATGTTGGAGTTCAATATCATCCAGAATTTAAAAGTAGACCAAATAGAGCAAATCCAATATTTAAAGGTTTTGTAAAAGCATCAGTTGATATGCTGTAAAACGTGGTATAATAAAATATATTTGATGTATAATCATAATAATTATTTTTGTATATTTGTAAATAAAAATTCAAAATGGGGTGAAGATATGGACAGTAAAAAATTTGTAATGTCGTATAGTGGTGGAAAAGACTGTATGCTTGCAATGCATAGAAAGATAAAACAAGGATGGACACCAGTAGCATTAATAACTACAGTAAAAAAAGATTCAGTAGATTCTTGGACACACTCAATAAATAAGAGGTTATTAGATAAAGCCAGTGAAAACTTAAATATACCGATAATATATGTTGAATGTGCAATTGATGATTATGAAGAAAAATTTGAAGAAAAGCTAATAGAAGCTAAAAAAATGGGTGCGACTACTGTAATTTATGGAGATATAGATATAGAGCTTCATAGACAGTGGGATATAGATAGAGCGACTAATGCAGGTCTTGATTATGAGCTACCTCTATGGCAAGCAGATAGAGAAGAAGTTGTACATGAATTTATAGATAATGGATTTAAAGCAGTAATCAAAAAAGTAAATCTAGAAAATATGAATGGAGACTTTTTAGGAAAAGTGCTTGATAGAGAGCTTATAAAAGAAATCAAAAAAACAGGATCTGATGCATGTGGAGAAAATGGAGAGTACCATACATTTGTCATAGATGGACCGCTTTTCAATAGCCCTATTGAATTAGATATAACAGGTAAGACTTTTTCTAATGGATATGGTATTTTAGATATAAACTAAAATTTATGTATAGAATAAAAATGTGCTATTTAATTTAAATAGCACATTTTTATTTGCTTTCTACCCAAATCGGAGCACTTATAGTTTTTTTGTTGTTTTCTTGAACTATTATTAAATAGTAATATGAGGATTTACAAAATTCCTTTAATGTAAATTCAGATTTTGTTAAATACGAATTACATTTTATATTTTTCAAAACTTTATTGTTATTGATTATTATATAAATATTTTTGATTTTATTTTGGTAAGTTGAATCTATGGCACTTATATTAAAATTTAATTTAGATGGGTTTTTTATAATTGAGCCCATATTAGAACTATTTATAGTAAATTCTAAATTTAAATTTTGGTTATTTGATACATAAGTTCTTCTATTTTTTAAGCTATTTAAAATACTATCTTTATTTAAATCAGTTGCTAGAGTTTTTGTAAAAAACTTATTACTTATAGGTGATATATGCCACCCATTGTCTAAAGCTTCGTTATATATATCTAGATAAAACGGAGATGTTGAGTTTAAGTTATGGTTACTTATATCTATAGATGTAAATATAACATCTCCATAATTTGAAAACTTCATGTAATTAAAGCAGTCTAAGTCGTTTGACTTAGGAGTAAATGAACATATTAAATCATCTATATAAAATAACTTTTTATATAAGTTTTCAAGCTTTAATTTTGATATTTCATTATAGTTATCTTTTATATTATCATTAAATACAATAAAATCATTAGTATCACGAGGTATATTGATTTTATATGCGTTTAGAGATAAATAAGCATTTTTTTTGTATTTTTGAATCGAATTAGTATTTTCGCCTATGGTATTTTTATTACTATAAATTGTGTTACATAAAATATTATAATCGCAGTTTATGTAGATATTAGGGGTATTTTGAATATCTATAAAATTCCCAGTAAAATTTTTATAAATAGGAGTACCAACAGTAAAATACCATTCTAATGATGAAGAATTACTAGATTTATCGCTTATACAAATCTTGACAATTTGTGTTCCTCTTTTAAATTTTTTATTAGGAGTATACTCTATATTATTGTTTGTTATTATAGCTTTATGTGTGACATCTTTGTTATTTACATAGAGTTTTATTGATTTTAAATCAACGCCACTTTTATCATAAAAACTAGCTTTTATAGTTGGTTTAGATATTATATAATCTTGTGATTTAGTAGGCGTAATAATTTTAATTGTTGGAGGAGTATTATCTTTTGATATACTATTTAATTCAATTAAATCTTTAGTCAACTTATTTTCGAGGGAAATCACATACCAGCATTTACAATAAATGAAGAGATGAAAAATAGAAGTATTACTTT
>NZ_JADPET010000166.1 GCF_015667935.1 Clostridium sp. 1001270J_160509_D11
AGATTTTATTAAAGAATTTAAAAAATTGGTTATTTTTTATTAAATATAAAAATAGATTTTTAATATATAGGATTGGAGGAGGATGATATGTTTGCTAGAACGAGGGCTTTTTTAAGCAGTATTATTCTATTTTTACTTGGGTTAGTTTTGGTTTTTTCTTTAGTTTATTGTATAAGGATATTTTTGAACGAGCAAAATGAGGACATACCAATATACAGAGTGGAGACAGACAAAAAAGAAATAGCATTAACTTTTGATATATCTTATAACGAAGGAAATGTAGATAAAATATTAGATGTATTGGATAAATATGATGTAAAGGCGACTTTTTTTGTAGTGGGCAATTGGGTAGATAACAATCAAGATGTTGTGAAAAAAATTCACGACAGAGGACATGAAATAGGAAACCACTCTTATTCACATCCTTATTTTAATGAAATATCAGAGTCAGAGATGAAAACTGAATTAGACAAGACATCTAAGAAGATTAAAGATATAATAGGAGAAGAGACCACATTATTTAGACCTCCATATGGAGAAATAAATGAAAATGGTGTTAAGTACTGTGAATCTTTAGGGTACAAAGTTATAAATTGGGATGTAGATTCAATGGACTGGAAAAATATAAAAGGAATTTATATAGTAGATAGAGTTGCACAAAATACATCACCAGGTTCAATAATATTATTCCATGGAGAAGGCCGTAATATCGATGATTATCTAGATTCAATTATTGCGCATTTTCAAAAAAACGGGTATAAGATGTTAAAATTATCAGATTTAGTATATGACGAGGATTATTACATAGACTCATCTGGAGTTCAAAGACATAAATAATAACAGATACATAAAAATAAAATGTAATAAATATGATTTTTTCAAAATATATTTATAACATATAGAAGATAAAGAAACAATTAACAATTCGGGGGGATAAAAAGTATGGTAGTTATGAAAGACGATACAAATATTGTAAATCTAACTGGGGAACTTGAAGATAATTTAGAATTTAGTCATGAGATATTTGGAGAAAAGTTTTTTAATACAAAGATAAAAATAAATAGATTGAGTGATTCTTATGATATTTTGCCTATGACGATTTCAGAAAGGTTATTACAAGAATTAGACTTTGATAATAACAAGCTTGTGACTGTCTCCGGTCAACTTAGATCTTACAATAAAAATGTAGGTGAAAAAAATAAATTGATTTTAACAGTATTTGTACGAGAAATAAAACCAAAAGAAGAGGAAAATAAAGATCCTAATAGCATTTTCTTGGATGGATATATATGCAAACGTCCAGTATATAGAAAAACGCCTTTAGGTAGAGAAATAACAGATTTATTAGTGGCGATAAATAGACCATATAATAAATCAGATTATATACCTTCTATTGTATGGGGACGTAATGCCAAATTTGCACGAAATTTAAAAGTAGGCGACAGAATACAGATGTGGGGGAGAATACAAAGTCGATCATATGAAAAGAAGATAGATGAAGACACAGTAGTTAAGAAAGTTGCTTATGAAGTTTCAGTTTCAAAAATAAAGAAAATAGAAGAAGACGAAAATATAAATATTTAAGTGTTAAAACTTATTCAAAAGATGTAAAATAGATATAAGAAATATATATGATTTATCCTCTAGTATTAATGGAGGATTTTTTGTTTAAAAAAAGTCAAAAGAGGAGGTTTTTTATGTCAATTAATTATACATTAGTGTCAATTATAATGTTGTTTGTAATTCTTATAAGCATCCAATTTACACTTAATAAAATATTTATGATTTTAAAAGAAATTAGAGATATACTTTTGAACAAAAAAATAAAAGATGATTATAATGAAGGAACTAGAAAATATTAAAGCTATATATTAAAAAAGTTATCCAGACTCAGGACAACGATTTACTAAATAAATATATATTTATAGTGCAATATTTCTATTTTATTATATTAATATAAAATAAAATAGGACATGCAAGACGTGATTTTGATTTTTTAGTTAAGTTATTTAGGAGGTAAGATAGTGAGAGATATAAGAAAAGAATTAATAGATATATTAATTGCCGAGGTAAAACCTGCACTAGGTTGTACTGAACCAGTAGCAGTAGCCCTGGCTTGTGCAAAAGCTAAAGAATTATTAGGTGAAGAAATAGTAGAAAATAGAATATTAGTAAGTCCAAGTATTTATAAAAACGGGATGTGCGTAGGTATTCCAGGAACAGAAAGATTAGGACTAAAAATAGCTGTTGCAATGGGATTTGTAGGTGGACATTCTGAAAATGGTCTAACAGTATTAGAAACATTAGATGAAACTCAAGTAAGAGAATCTGAAAAATATATGGATACAACTCCTATAGATATTGTTCCAGCACAAACAAAAGATAAAGTATTTATAGAAGTAGATTTAAGAGGAAAAAATAATATAGCAAAAGTAGTTATAAAAGAAAAACATGACAACTTTATATATTTACAAAGAAATCATGAAATTTTACTTGATACAGGTGAGTACAATCAAGAAGTAGATGCAAAAGCGGCAGATAAAAATACAGTTATTAAAAAAGAAACTTTCATGGACACTACTAATGTAAAAGAAATAGTAAAAAATGTTGAAAATATGGATTTAGAAGACATTAAATTCTTATTAGATGGTGTAAAAATGAATCTTGAAATAGCTGATTATGGTTTAGAAAATAAAGCTGGAATAGGTGTTGGATTCGGTATAAAAAAAGCTAAAGAAGAAGGGTACATGGCTGATGATTTAATGACAGAGGCAATGATGTTAACAGCAGCTGCATCAGATGCTAGAATGGCTGGAATAAAAATGCCTGTTATGAGTTCAAATGGAAGTGGGAATCACGGTTTAACAGCAATACTTCCAATAGTAGCATATAGCAATAAATTCCCTCAAAATGATGAAAAACTAGCAAAAGCATTAGCAATATCACACTTAGTAACTGGATATATTAAAAATTATACAGGGAGATTATCGGCAGTTTGTGGATGTGGAGTAGCAGCATCAACTGGAGCGGCAGCAGGGATTTCTTGGTTAATGGATGAAGATATAACTCATATAAAAGGTGCAATCGAAAATATGATAGCAAACTTAAGTGGAATGATTTGTGATGGAGCTAAAGCTGGTTGTGCACTTAAATTAGCATCAGCAGCATCAGCGGCAGTTCAAAGTGCAATAATAGCAAAACAAGGATTCCATGTTCCACCAAAAAATGGAATAGTTGGAGATAAAGTAGAACAATCTATTAGAAACTTAGGTAAAGTAAGTGATGAAGGTATGACAGTTACAGACGAAGTAATAATAGATGTTATGAATGATATAAATAAGGTAAAATAGTAAAAATACATATAAAAATAGGTAAATCTTTTAAATGTATTTATTAATAAAAATAGAGGCGAGATAATACTATTCAATCTGCCTCTATTTTTATTGTGAAAATTATAAGAAAATTTAAATATGGAAAAAATTGCATTGAGTAAAAAATAACTAAATTTACTAAAATTATCATTTTTTGTGTATACTTTACTATGTGAATTATTTAGTTAAAATAACTAATCTAGGGAATTAGCCAGATTATCTAGAGTTTAAAGAGAGGGTTAATAACATGGAGGGGAAAAAAATCCAAGACTATATGAATGATATAGACGAAGAATTTTTACAATCTGAAAGGTTAATTACAAAAAACGGGTTAAATAATTTAAGTAAAAAAAACAAGAAAGCTGGACTAAAAACAATACTACTAATAATGTTTTTTATATGTATTTGGATATTTACATATATAGCATCAAATAAAAATACAATATTCTTAGCTCAGTCAGTCGGAAATGTCAGTGCTAGATATGTAGAGAGAGCACCAATAATAGAGTATGAGAATAAGCAAGAAGAGTTAAATGAGGAAGAACTTTTCATGAAAAAAAATACTATAATTGCTAAGGGTAGAGTAAAAAATGTTAGGAATATAAGAATTAAATTCAACAATGAAATGATTTATCGTGCAGTAGCAGAAATTGAAATTACACAATCATATAGAGGAAATTGTAAATCAGGTGAATTAATATCTGTATTAATTCCATGCACAATTCATATTGGATTAGATGCTTTAGAACATGAAGTTATTTCTAATTTAAGAGTAGGGATGAATGGAATTTTTATGATGGAAAAGTATGATCAACATTCTTATATCGAAGAAGAGGGCACTATATTATATTTAGAAGACTTGGCTGAATATGGATTTATAGATGCTCATAAATATGGATTTTTAGAAAATAAAGGTCAATTAATATTTGATAGATATACATTTAAAAGTATAGAAAAAGCAACAAAATTAGATGAAGTTGAATCATACATCAAAAAGATGATAGAATAATTATATAACTATTCTTTGTGACTATTTAATATAGACAGAATTTATTAATCATTATAAAATAGATATATTAACGATTATGGAGGAACAATAATGGATATAGAAAAAAAAGTTTGGGAAGTATTATGTTCTGAAGAGGACTTAAATAAAAGAATAAAAGAATTAGGAGCCCAAATTACAGAAGATTATAAAGATAAAAATCTAATGGTTATATCTTTATTAAGAGGTAGTTTCGTATTTTGTGCAGATTTAGTTAGAGCTATCGATTTAAAAACAAAAATTGATTTCATGACTACACAAAGTTACGGAGATGGTTTCTCTACAAGTGGAAATGTAGAAGTTGTAAACGATATAAAAGGAAGCCTAGAAGGATATGATGTATTAGTTGTAGATGATATAACTGATTCAGCACTTACAATGGATTATGTTATAAGACATTTAAAAGAAAAAAATCCAAAAAGTATAAAATCTTGTGTTTTACTTGATAAACCAAGTAGAAGAAGAGTAGAATTAGTTCCAGATTATTGTGGTTTCACAATAGAAGATAAATTCGTAGTAGGTTACGGATTAAACTATGGAGACCATTACAGAAATATACCATATGTATTTGTTGTAACTGATAAAGATAGATAGTAGTAAATGGGGTAACATTTTGTTACCCCATTATTTATATAAATTAATATTAAAGTTTCATAAATAATTAAATCTTAGTGCTTTTATTGTCTTTTAATTTTTCTATTCTGTATCCGATTTCTTTATTTGCTAGTTTATATCCTTCTTTAATCATATCTTCTCGACTAATAGCATTACCCAATAAAGAATCTATAGTAAGCTGATTTCTATCTTCAAAATATTTTTCAAGAAGCTGTTCCTCTAACTCAGATTGTACTTTTAAATCACCTTCATGCATGATATGTTTTACATCAAAGCCTGCCTTTATTAATTCTTTACCTAGTAATATCGCACGATGGCATCTAATAGGCTCTTGCATTGCACCAAGCAGTACTATTTTATAATTTTTAGAGCAGCCAACTTTTAATCTTTCTATTCCTCTTTTAAATTCATCTTCTAAAATTACTTTATCAAAATCTGCATATCCTTCATCATTATAGCTGACTTTAGTTTTTCTTTTTGCACCAAATTCATCAGCCATATAGATATATGTATATCCTAAATTTTTTAGAGTTTCGTGGAGAAATTCTTTATTATATTGAGTGTTATATTTTGAGTAAGGGGTAGATCTTATATCAACTACACAATTTATATCGTATTTTTTTAATATTTCTATAAACTTATCAAACGGATAATTAGAATGACCTAATGTATAAATTTCTATTTTAACCACATCCTTAATATATTTTAATTATATAAATATAATACCCAAATTTTAATATGAAATTTTGAAAAATAGTATTAGCTAATTGATATTATTTAAAGATAAACATAAAAACTCAAATAT
>NZ_JADPET010000167.1 GCF_015667935.1 Clostridium sp. 1001270J_160509_D11
AGTTTATTTCTTTTAAATGATTTTTCTTTAAATTTATTTTTTATAAAAAATGTCTTTTCTTTATTTTTTATAGGATATATTCTGCATATAATTAGATTTGTTATTATAAATACAAATAAATAACATATTATGAGAGGTAAAAAATTTATTTTCAATTGATCTGCTATATATACTACTATTGAAATATGTAAAATTGGGTAGTTTAATATTCCAGAAATAGCTTCATTTTTTCTAAGCCTTCCTTCTTTGTATAATTTATAAATTACATAAAATCCTAAAAATCCATCTACAAAAAAGAATAGCGCACATATAAGTATATTTTTTCCGCTAGCTCTAAAAAACTTTTTTGTAAATCTTCCAAAGCAACAATCAAAAACATATAATAATCCATAATCTAGTAAAAACGGTAAAAATATCGAGCTTATTGGTAGAAATATTATAATTTTAAATATACTTTCTTTCATTATCTGAATTAAGTTTTCATCCTTAAAAAATATAAATTCATTTTTAGTAGTTAAAACAATTAATATTAGTAACGATATGAACTTTAATACAATATCTACTTTATCTATTAGAGTCTTTTCATTTTTTGCTATTTCTTTTATAGCTAAAAGTGCAATAAATACGATTATACAAATATATACAAATCCTTCATATTTTAAATAAACTAAATTTGTAATAAAAAATACAGGAAAAACAACTTGTCTATTTATACTAAGTGGTAAGAAAAATATACAACATCCTATTCCCGAAAATAATACCAACTTTATTAATTCAGAAAAATCGTCTCCTTTTATTTCTTGAGTTTTTTTAGATTTTACATCATCCATAAAATCACCTCTATATCTAATTTGCTCTTTATTATCTTTTTCCTTTATTTTTTATTTTTACTTATTTTAGTAAACCTGTTATTAATTTTAGTAAATATTTGTATAAAATTTGCTTTAAATTTGATATAACTGTATAATACTATAAATGGTATTATTTTTAATTGGAGGTGATATTTTGAATAATATTAATAAGACTATATTAATATTAACTGCTCAATTTGGTGCTGGTCATGTCAGTGCAGCAAATGCTATAAAAGAATATATTTTAGAAAAAAATCCAAATTATAATATAGTAATTCAAAACTTTATAAATGCCAGTATCCCACGCATAAATAACCCAATGGTTAAAATGTACGAGAGAAATACTAAGTATGTTCCAGAACTTTATAATTATTACTATTATGCTAAAAAGAATTTTAATTCAAAGTTTGATATAACTTATAAAATATATACTCCAAAATTGACAGAGTATATATTAGAAATAAAACCAGATTTAATAATATCTACATTTCCATCAGCTGCTGGATGTGTTCACGATTTTAATTCAAAAAAGGAAAATACACCTATCCCCTGTATAACAGTTATAACTGATGTTGTAGATAGTCTAGAGTGGATTTTCCCAAATACTGATATGTATTTTGTTCCTACTTATGAGATTAAACATAGATATGTTCAAAAAGGATTAAATCCTGATATTTTTAGAGTTACTGGTGTGCCGACAGATAAGAGGTTTAATATAAAAGATAAAGTATATTTTCAAGATGGAAAATACAATGTACTTCTTATGGGCGGTGGTAGAGGTTTATTTGACTTTGATGAAGATTTTGTTAGATGGCTAGATGAGTTTTGTGGCAATTATAAAGACAAACTTCATGTTACTATTGTAACTGGAAAAAACGAAAAACTATTTAACAATTTAACAGTTAAAAAACCGCTAAAAAATATAGAAGTATTGGGATTTGTAACTAATATGCCTGAACTTCTTAAAGATAATGATCTTTTAGTAACTAAACCCGGTGGTGCAACTTTATTTGAAGCTATAAATGCTCAAATACCAATTATTATAAAGACACCTAAGGTAGGTCAAGAAATCGAAAACTCAAAATTTATAATAGATAAAGGAATCGGCATTGTATATAATAATGATGCAGAATTACAAGAAATTTTTGATTTAATGGTAAATGGTGATTTAGACCATAGATTTAATTTTATGTTAGAAAATTTAGTCCATGTGAAGAAAAATATAAATCCAGAAAAAATCGGCGATTACGTAATGGAGCTTCTATAAGTATAATTTCCTTAGAATTTAAAAATTCTCTTTTCTTATGGCGCCAACAAATCAAAGATTCCGTTGCTTTAGTTAATAGGTTGGAATTAAAAAAGAGGTTTTAAAAACCTCTTTTTTATTATCTATACTGTTCTAAATTAATAACTTTACCTAAGTCAACTTTTTCTTTTATAAGCTTGTTATTCTTATATTTTATGTATTTTATTTTACTTCTGATTATATTTAATTGATATAATTCTATTAATGTGAAGATTATAATAGCTAAAATTTCATAACTTACCATATAACTTAAGTTCTTCATATTTTTGATATTGATACAATAAATCCCTATCAAATCACAACTCAATAATTCTACTATAATTATAGTAGATAATTTTTTTAAGTTTAAGCTTACTTTACTTTTCTTGCCTATTTTATATATGCTCATCTTGCTTTCGCCTAACATCATTAAAATATCTTGAAATGCAATTTTACATATACTCATATCTACAGCTTCTAAGATTAATGTCAGTATAGCTAAAAACATAACAAACCCTAAGTTAAATTGAATTAATAGATTACTTTTCATATTGTTTGTTATTAGAAAATAAATACTAAATATTACAAAAAACGACATAAATGTATAGTTTATTCTATTTTCTTTTTTCTTAGTATAAAAAGTATATAAAAAACCTACAGTTAAAATTAGCCATGGGATACTTGAATATTGATTATAAAAAACTGCGATTGCAATTATCGGTAAGATACAATAAATTAAACTCTCTTGTATTAGTTTACGTTTCATAAAATCGGCTCCCCTCTTTTTACTTTTCTAATTAGATAATGAAAAGACCATATATACTATAAAATATGTTAAAAATCACTTTTTGTTATTTATAAAATATAATGATTGTTATCATATATCAAATAAATACATTTTATATTTATATATTCTATTTTTAGAATTATAATTCCTCTAAATTATCACTAACTTTATATTTAACAAATTTGTAATTAACTTTTAAACCCCCTATATTTTTTTGTTTAAAATATACTTTTTTGTCATCTTATTAAATATATAATTAGTAACAAATATTTTATATTGAGGAGTGATCTTATGATTAAAATATTAGGCATGATTAGTGGAATTATATGCACTATAATGTTATTTATTAATTTGCTCTTATACCTTCTAAAAGATATTTATTTTAAAATAAATAAAATAAGTATAAGGAAATTGATAAATAGAACTTTGCCTTTTTTATCAAAAAATAATAGATTTTTTGTAGGGATTTGTTTTATATCATTTTTGATTTATTCAGCTTCTATGTTTAGATATATCAATTTTTTTAATTTTAATATTTTAATTTCTTTTTTATTAATAATAATTATTACCTTTGATTTTCCTATATTAAAACACGATACATATTGTTATTTGAGGAAGATTGCATCATATCTGATTATAATATTTTTATTATTTCATATCTACTTTATATACTTATAAACACTTTAATTTCTAAGTTTATATATCTCCCATTATTATATTTTAATTTTTTACAAAATCATTATCATAAAGAGGCTTAAAAGTTTAGATTTTTTAAAATCCATGTAATGAAATTATACTTATCCATAATTTATAAATAAATATAATTTCCTTGCAATTAAAAAACTGCTATATAGATAAAATTTCTATATAGCAGTTTAAATTTTAAATTAATAAATATTTTTTTTGTAAGTTGAATATAGTACTCTTATTTCTTTCATATATTTGCTAAGCTCTAATTGTAATTCTGAAACTTTTTCATAATCCTTAGCATCTATAGCATCATTTATTCTTGTAAATAATGATTTTCTAGTTAATGTATCTTTCATGATATTGAATTTTATATCAGAAATTTTATTCCAATTAACTTCATCTAGAGCATCCATATTTTCTTTATTGTGTAATTTTACATAACCTCTTAATAATTCCATGTCATCATGTATTATTCTGTGTCTTAATTCTTTTTTCCACTTATCAAGTGAACCGTATTTAAATGAGTCAATTATACTATCAGTAAATACATTTCCATCTTTTAAACATTCTAATTTTTCTTTATATTTATCAAGATTTAGCATATTTTCATAAACTGTAGCAGGTGGCATTCCAAATCTTTCATTTCTTTCTTCATCATTATAATAATCAAATACATTGTTTTCATCTCTGTATTTTCTATCTTTTTCTAGGTATAAACCTTCTTCCCCGATATCTTTAGATAATTCTTTTTCTAAAGCTTTAGTATCTAAACCACTCTTAGCTGCAAATTTTATACCATCTAACATAGCTTGGTATCCAGCTGCCATTACTAAGTAAGTGTTTGAAAGTGGATTTGGAGATCTAAGTTCAAATCTAAGTGATTTAGGCTTTTTAGCATCTCTTATAAGTCCTACAAGTACAGATCTGTTTCTTGATGGAGTTTCATAAGTATGTCCTAGTGAAGTAACTACACAAACTGGAGCTTCAAATCCAGGTACAAGTCTTTCAAATCCATCTATACTATTAGTAACTATAGGGCTTATAACTTCATAGTTGTATAAAAGTCCCATTAAAGCACCGTATCCAGCTTCACTTAAGTAGTCTTTCGTCATATCTTGCGGAGCAAATAAATTTTTAAATGTTCCATCTTTAAGTATTAAACTTACTCCAAAGTGAGTATGTCCACCACTTCCTGCAACTCCTTGAATTGGTTTTGCTTTAAATGTAACTTCTAGACCGTTCATTGAAAATATATCTTCTACTACTTCCCTTACTGCCATTTCATTGTCAGCTGCTTGTATTGGAGTATCGAATTTCCAAGATATTTCAAGCTGCTCCATAGCATGCTTAGTTTTTCCATCTCTAGTTATAGAACTAGCTATCCCACCAACTTCTTTGTGAGCCATTTCTGGAGATATTCCCATTTTTTCTAATTTTTCTAGTGATTGTTCTAAACAAGTTCTTATTATTCCGTGAGTTCTTTTCCAGTATTGTTCTTTTAAACTTTGTGATACAGATAATTGCTCTAAATCAGCTTTATCTTCAGGAGTATTTACCCAGAATTCTAATTCAGTAGCTGCAGTTAAAACAATATCTTCTATATCATTTACACTATCTACACCTATACTGTTTAACATTTTTGGATACTCAGTAAATATCTCTATTAATGATTTTTTAAAGTTAGATTGAGCTTTTCTAAGTATTCCTCTTGAACCTACTCTTTTATTATCGTGTATTAAAAGAGCTGGTATTTTAAGAGTTCCTACTGGAAGTCCTGTTTCACTGTCGATATTTTGTAAATTATAATCTACATACCAGTTACAATCTTGGTCTGGCATTAAATCTACTTTTGCATTGTTTAATGTTGCTATGTTGTGAAGTTCAACACTTGATCCATCTGTTTGTATTGCAGATTTTAGAAAATCATCTACATCATCTAATAATAAACTTACTGGTATTTTTTCATCTGTGGCATTTCCACCAAGGTCAACACCCATTAGAGATACAAATTTTATGTTTTTGTTTTCTAATAATATTTGTTTTAACTCTTCATTACTCACTTTTCTTTTGTCTATTACATGAATTTGTTTTTTCATAAAAAAATAGTCCCACCTTCATACTCAGCTGCATCTTGTTCAGCCTTGTTATCTCTATATGTTATCCATTCTCTTTGCTTTTG
>NZ_JADPET010000168.1 GCF_015667935.1 Clostridium sp. 1001270J_160509_D11
TCTCTATTTTAATATTTTATATATAAATAAATTTTCCTTAGAATTAAAAAAGAAGGCCAATTTAAAATCAACCTTCTCCTAAAATAAATTTTATACAGTGACTATGTTCTATAAAATCTCAATTTGAAACTAGCAGCCACATCCTCCAATACCATCACCGAAGAATCCGCCACATGAACAAGCTATTAATAATAATATTAAGAATGGTATCCATGCCATTATATCAATATCTACCCAAGTTTCTCCAAATGCTAAGAATAAAAAGAATAATACTATTATCCACCATGCTCCTGCTCCAAAGAATCCGCCTTCTCCAAATAATCTATCTAACATTTTTCTATTCCCCCTATTTTAAAATTATAATATTCCACCACAGCTACATAATATTAATAATATTATTAAGAATGGTATCCATGCCATTATGTCGATGTCTACCCAGCTTTCTCCAAATGCTAGGAATAAGAAGAATAATACTATTATCCACCATGCTCCTGCTCCAAAGAATCCATCTTCTCCAAATAATCTGTCTAACATTTTTTTTACCTCCTGTTGATGTTTGAGCTTTTGCTCTTAACTTATAATATGCAAAAGTGTTAATTTGTGATAATGTTTAAAATATTTATCTCTAAGTTTTTTTAGCATCCACAAGTGTATCCATTTTGGTAATTATCGTAGCAGTCATTATCATCACAATCGCATGAACAAACGATTAGAAGTAGAATTAAAAATGGTATCCAGTCGCTTAAGCAGATATCTACAAAACATTCTTGGAAGACTAAAAATAGGAAAAATAAAATTATAATCCACCATCCACTACCTCCGATACATTCAAACATTCTGGATAATTTACGATTCATAAAAATCCCTCCTTGATTGATATATCAAAAAAGACCTCCATCATATTCTAATGATAAAGGTCTTTATGCTCTATTATATATTATGATAAAAATATTTATTTGTTACCTATTTCTTAAAAATCTATTTTTTAATATATAGATAGTTTAAAATTAGCTAATTAAAAATTAAAAGCAACTAAATAATAATACTAAGATTATTATCCAAATTAACATTTCTGGGTTACATGCTATCCATTCTATTAAGTCGTCTCCAACCATTAATAATAATATAATTATTATTAAGAAGAAACCTCCGAAGAAATCTTCATCAAAGAAATTAAATAAACCCCCACCAAAAAATCTTGATAAATTTTGTTCTTGCATTATATTCCTCTCCCTTTTTAGATATTAATAAATATATTATTTATTTACTAAATATTATGCAGATAAAAGTCGAAAGGTTACAAAATTTATCATTTTTAGTTATTTAATGTTATTCGTTGTTTAATACTGGCGCTAAAGTTGAGTCACTAAAGAATGTATTTGCATTATATAGATATAATACTTCATCTACATTTTCTGACTTCATAAGCTCATCTATATCTTCATAATAGTATCTTGGGTCAACTAATATAATTTTACTGAAATGAGATGTTAAAAATGGAACAAAACTATTTGCATATGAATCTTTAAAAATAAGCAGTGTTTTGCCACTTGTTGATGCAGTATTGATTTTTACAAGTGGATGATTTCCACCTAAAAATACTTGATACTTATCTTTTTCTTCTAATTTCTCACTTTCATATAAAGTAGCTGTTTTCTTTTGTTCTTCTTCATAATTAACTACTACTTTGTCGTTTTCATCTTTAGGTATATATACTTTTACCTTGTCTTTTTTTGTTTTGTATCCACTTTCAGACGATAATGCACCTACAAAAGAATTAGATACTAACTCTATATCATAATCATCACTATCTTTTTTGCTTAAATCCATAACATCTGCTAGTTTTTGATATGAATAAAATGCTCCTAAACTTGTCCAGTGATGGTCACTTCTATAGAATATATCTTCTTTTTTATGCTCAAGTAATGTTGTATAAGTATCGACAAATTTTATATTTGAATCTAATTTTTGGGCATAATTATCTATATACTCTTGCTGATTTTGTGCTGGTGCTGCCATAGGCAGATTAGAGCCAAGTATGTTAACAGCTGTCGGTGATATCAACATATACTGTTTTACATTTTTGTATTTTTCAGCAAATGTATTTATAGCTTCTAAGTTTTTAGCCACATTTTCTTCATTAGGTTTATCAAATTGATCTAATAAATAGCCATCCTTACCTAAATAAACTCCATTAGATTCTTTTTTTAGTAGTAATTTATCTGCTTTTACTTTTACATCATTCCAAAAGTCTCTATTATAAAATTGGTCTACTTTATAATCTTCATATTTACTTATAAATCTTCCTTCTAACAATTTTTCTATTGAAAAACTAGGTTTTGTTTGAAGTACTCTATTTTCAGTTTCTGAGAAACTTCTTTTTTCTCCAAAAGTATTTACTACGACAAAGAATGCCATATAACATATAAATAATGCTGACAGTGATATACAATATTTTTTGCCAAGCTTATGTTTATGTTTTGGCTTGTTCTTTTTAGGTCTATTTTTTATATTTCTATTTTTTGTTTTATATGCTTCAGTCATATTTCCCACCACCTTTAAAATCTAAAATATAAGAATGGATTATAAGTTTCATTAACTAAATAAGCTGTAACTAAAAATAAAACTAAACCATATATAACTAATGATGGATTTATTAATTTATCTCTATATTTTTGAGCAAGACTTTCTAATGTACGTTTTATAATAGGTGTTGAGAATACTATAAGTATCGCAAACATCACTATATTAGTGTATAAATAATAAATTCCTGCTGTATCTACTATTGTATTTCCTGATGCAAAGAACATTATTTTTAAGTAATCAAGTGCAAATCCAAGATCCTCACTTGCAAAGAATAACCATCCTACTATTACAAATAACATTGTATAAGTATGTTTTATGCTGTCTGGCACTTTTTCTAAGAAAGATTTTAAAACAAACTTCTCTATTAACAATAAAATACCGTAGTATAATCCCCATACTACGAAATTCCAATTCGCTCCATGCCATAAACCTGTAAGCGCCCAAACTACAAATATATTTCTAATTTGTTTTGGTACACTAACTCTATTTCCACCTAGAGGTATGTATATATACTCTCTAAACCAAGTTCCTAGAGATATATGCCATCTTCTCCAAAACTCAGTAACACTCTTTGATATATATGGATAGTTAAAGTTCTCCATAAATTCAAATCCAAACATTTTTCCTAATCCAATCGCCATGTCTGAGTAAGCGCTGAAGTCGAAGTATATTTGGAAAGTATAAGCTATTATACCTAGCCATGCAGTAAGGACAGATATAGAAGATAATTCTAGTGACGAAATAGTTGTCCATAACATCCCTATATTATTAGCTAGTAAAATTTTCTTTCCTAAACCTTGTATAAATCTTTCAACACCTTCTCCAAATTTAAATACGCTTTCTTGACGAGTATTTAATTGTTCTTCTATAGTTTGGTATTGAACTATAGGTCCCGCAACTAATTGTGGGAACATTGTAACGTATGTTGCAAAATTAATTAAGTTATATTGTACTTCAACTTTTCCTAAGTAAACATCTACTATATAAGATAATACTTGGAATGTATAGAACGATATCCCTATTGGAAGTGCTAATCCTTCAAAAGGAATATTTAAATTAAATATACTATTTATGTTATTAACGAAAAATCCAAAATATTTAAAAAATCCTAATATACTTACGTTCAAAATAATAGTAAGTATAAATATCCATTTACACTTACTGTAATCATCTCTATTTCTATCTATTAAAATTGCAAGTAAATAATCTATTAAGATTGTACCTATCATTAAAAATACGTATATAGGCTCTCCCCATGCATAGAAAATTAAACTAGCTAGTAATAAAATCGAATTTTTTAATACTCTAGGGCTAACATAATATAGTAATAATGTTATTGGCAAAAATGTAAACAAAAATATAATACTACTGAATACTATTTTAATCGCCTCCCTCTATTGTTTTACTGCCTCTTTAAAAGCTTCTTTTAGTTGTTCTGCATTCTCTGATACTGCAAAAAATACATATTTTCCTTCTGACTTTAATTCATAGTCATTTAATAACGCGCATTGTTGTGGTCCATAACTTCCAAAACTTTGAAGTTGTGAATTTACTCTATTGTCAATTGTGTCTTTTAAAGAGTCTATTTGTGATTTATCTTTTACTTTTACAATTAACATTTCATCTACTTCCATAGATGATTCAGGAGTATATAATACTACACTGTCAAAATCGCTTGCATTTAAGCCGTAATATCTTTTTAATCCCTTAGTCCCTGTCTCTTCCATATTTTCGACAAGCCCTGTTTCTTCTATCGATTTTTGTATATCTTTTGCTGTTAAGTTATCGTTAACTTTTGTACATCCAGTTAAAATTGTACATGCACATACTACAGATACGATAGTTGTTATTGTTTTTTTTAATTTCATCTTTATTATTAACCCTCTCTAGATTCCTATAAGTTGGCTTGTTGTATAAATAAATCTAACCATTTTTTTATACAAGTAACTCCGAAATGTATACCATCAGGTTCATAGTTACCTTCTGACATAATGCTACTAGCATCGATAAATTTTACGCCTTTTTCTTCACATAATTGTTTTAAATCTTGATTCCATTGAGCTATATTTTTAAGATTTGGTTGTTTATTCGCTGCGGCTGTTGTAACTGGTAGTATTGAACAGATGTATATGTTTGAGTTAGGTAATTTAGATTTAACTTTATCTATAACCTCTCCATATAATTTAATAAATGCATCACTACTTTGAACGCCTACTACATCGTTTATTCCATATGTTAAAAACATATTCTTTGGATACATTCCTATAGCTGTGTCTATATCACCATTTTGTACAGCGGTTGAAAGACTTCTACCTTTTTGTGCAACTACAGAGGCTTGAGTTAATACTCCGTAGGCAGATATTCCTTCAGCTCTTGAGTCGCCAGCTATAACTGATGTCGAAAACTTTTTCTTATAGTCTACTGATGCTGAAGTATCATTTGTATTTACACTTGATACTTGTTCACTTATTCCATGCTGAGCTTTGATATTTTCTATTTGCTCTTCAACCTGTACTACATCTTGAGTTTCTAATTGTTTTATAGCTTCTACACCTTGGGCCACTTGTTGATCTTCTGTGGCATCTGGAGCATTTAAAGCCTTTGCAGAAATTGTAATAATTAATCCCGTAACTGCAAGTCCAAGTACAATTAGAGTTCTCTTGACTTTCTTTTTGAGTCTTATTTAAATCACTCCCCCTCTTAATATTATAAACATCCTACATTTCAATACATATTATAACATTTTATGTTTCTTTATTAAATAGTAATAATGTAACAAATATGTCACTGTTTTACAACATGATAAAGTAAAAAAAGTTAGTTTATAATGTTTTACCAAAAACTAACTTTTTTATTAAATATTTTATTAGCAGCAACATCCATCATCAAAATTAAATAATAGTAAAATTATTAATATAACCCAAATCCAGATATTATCATCGTCAAATATATCATCCAAAAAGTCTGTACATAACAACAAAAATACTAAAACAATTATAATTAAAATTCCACCATTAAAATCAAATCCACAATCTCCAAAAAATCTTGAAAGAGTATCTTCTAATTTTGCCATAGCTTCTCCCCCTAAATAAAAAGGTTTTTCTATGTTTAATATATGATTTTGTGTATTGATAAGTTACTTTTATTAAATTTTTATA
>NZ_JADPET010000169.1 GCF_015667935.1 Clostridium sp. 1001270J_160509_D11
TAGGGGATATATAATAGTTAAATAATTGTATATCTATGAAAGGGTGAGTAATTTGAACAACAAAATTAAAAATATAAGCAGACTTGAACTAGAAAATATATACGGAAAAATAAGTCCATTTGAGTTTAAAAATAAATTAATAGAATTGGCAACTTTATCAAATAGAAAGAGTACACGTACTTTACTTGATGCAGGTCGTGGGAATCCAAACTGGATAGCATCAACTCCAAGGGAAGCATTTTTTACTTTTGGACAATTTGCAATAACAGAAAGTAGGTATACTTGGGATGATGGTGATTTGACTGGTATGCCTAAAAAAACAGGGATATACAAAAGGTTCTGCACCTATGTTGAGAATAATAAATTTATGCCAGGAATAGATACATTAAAAGCAATAATAGATTATGGTATAGAAGAATTGAATTTTGATAAAGATGAATTTCTGCATGAATTGACAGATGCAATTATAGGGGATAATTATCCATTTCCAGATAGAATGTTAATTCACATAGAAAAAATAGTAAAAGAATATTTAAAAAGAGAAATGAAATATGATGTGGAAAAAGGAGGAGAATTTAATGTGTTTGCAGTTGAAGGTGCAACTGCTGCAATGTGTTATATATTTGATTCATTAATAGCAAATAACCTTCTTTTAAAAGGAGATAAAATAGCTATTATGACACCAGTATTCACTCCATATTTAGAAATACCACATCTTCCAAGATATGAATTTGAAGTGGTTTATATAAATGCAGATGAAATCGATGAAAATGATGAACATACTTGGCAATGTAGCAATAAAGAATTAGAAAAGCTAAGTAACCCAGATATAAAAGCATTATTTGTTGTAAATCCTAGCAACCCACCATCTGTAGCTATATCACAAAAATCTATTTCAAAAATTGTAGATATAGTAAAAACTAAAAATAAAGATTTAATGATAATTTCTGATGATGTTTATGGAACTTTTATACATGGATTTAGATCTTTGATGGCTGATTTACCATACAATACGATAGGAGTATATTCTTATTCTAAATATTTTGGAGTTACAGGATGGAGATTAGGAACTATAGCCCTTCATGAAAATAATGTTTTTGATAAATTAATAAAAGAGTTACCATATTCTACAAGAAAAAGAACTATGAGAAGATATGCAGATCTTAATCCAGTTCCGGAAAATGTTCCTTTTATAGATAGAATAGTTGCTGATAGTAGACAAGTTTCATTAAATCATACTGCAGGACTTTCTACACCACAACAGGTACAAATGGCATTTTTCTCTGCATTTACTCTTATAGATAAAGAAAATAATTATAAAGATAAAACTATAAATATTTGTAAGACTCGTAAAAAATTATTATTTGATTCACTTGATATAGGAATAAATGAAAATGAAAATGATGCATCTTACTATACACAAATAGATTTACTGAGATTATGTAAGAAATGTTATGGAGAAGAGTTTGTAGAATACTTAAAAGCAAATTATAAACCAGTTGATATTTTATTTGATTTAGCTCAAAAATCATCCATAGTTCTACTTGGAGGAGGTGGATTTGCAGGTCCTGAATGGTCTATTAGAATATCACTTGCAAATCTATATGATGAAGCTTATTCGGAAATAGGAGTTGTTTTAAAAAGAATTTTAGACTCTTATGCTGATGATTGGAAAAAGCTTCAGGGTTAAGCTTATACTAACTCTAGTAAAAGTTGATAACAGGTAAGAAGTAAATAATATATTTAAAATAGAAAAATAATATTAATAAAAGGAGTATTTAAAATAGATTTTATCTAAATTAAATACTCCTTTTATTAATATTATTTTATTTAATTAATTCTCTCGATATAATTACAATTAACATGTATATGGTTTAAATACATTGTAAGTCTTTCATAAAGAGGATGAGTAGCATCTCCATACTCTGACTCCAAGTTTTCGCCTATTTCTTCAACTGTTTTTTTCCCATCTATTTGTAAAAAAATGAAGCTGCCATATTCATCAAGTTTAATTTTTTTATAAAGAGGAATTCTAAATTTTAATTTTCTAAAAAAATTTTGTATAGGATGATTTTGTTTTTCTAATATTGTTACAATCTTATCCTTAACCTCATAGTCTATACTATTTGAAATTTTAAATACTACATTTAACGAGTCTTCATTATTCATTTTTATGACCCTTAACTTTTGAATTTAGTATAGGAAGAGCAGTTAATACTACTAGTATAACTAATAATACAACAGCCATACCATTTCCTGCAGCAAATCCACTAGGACCATTTCCTCCAACTAAACCAGTTACTTGACAGATTACACCGATAAGCCCAAGTATAGAACCACCAGCAACAAGTCCTGAAGATAAACTTATACCATTACTAACTTTTACTTCTTTTTCTACTTCATTTTTAGTACTTCTTTCGATAAATTCACGAACTAAAGCACCTACTAATATTATAGAAGTAGTTGAAATTGGTAAGTAGAATCCGATAGCAACTGTCATTATAGATAGATTTAAGAAGTGTAGTACTATTGCCATAAATACACCAACTATTATCATAACCCATGGAAGATTTCCTGACATTATACCAGATGTAAGTGTAGACATTAAGTTAGCTTGTGGTAAAGCAAATGGAGGATTATCTCCAGTTATTTGTAATTGTTCAGTTAATAAAACCATAACAGCAACAACAACTATAACACCAACTATAGCAGATATTGTAAAGTAACGTTGCATTTCATTTTTATTACCACCAACAACAAATGTTACCTTTTGTGATTGACAGTATCCTCCAGCTATTGCTATAGCAACAACTATGAATGAACCGAATAAAAGTAGAGATTTGTTGTCTGCTTGAGAAGTCCATCCCATAGAAACAAATACTACAGTAGTTATAACTAATGAAGCTATTGTCATACCTGATACAGGTAGGTTAGAAGTACCAATAGTTCCTGTTAATCTACCAGCAACTATAACAAATAATAAAGATAGTATAAATGATAAAATAGCTCCAACTATAGTCATTACTATGCTTTCAGATATTATAAATGAGGCAATAAGTCCTATAACAGTACCAGCTAATAATATTATTAAGTAAGATGAAGAACCTTCACCATCTTCTGAAGATGATTTTGCATTCATAGTTTCTTTTACTGAAGCTATTATAGTAGGTATAAGTTTTACTGCACCTATTATACCACCACATAACATCATACCAGCACCTATATATTTAACATAAGAACCAGCAATATCACTAACAGCCATTTGGTTTATTGCAAGTGAAGGATTATTCCATACCATAGCTCCATCATGTGCCATTTCAGCAAAATAAGCAAGTAAAGGAGTTATACCAAATGCTGATAATATTGAACCAGCAAACATAGTTAAAGAAACATCCATACCTACTATAAATCCAATTCCTAGTAAAAGTGGATTAACTTCTAAGTCGAATTTCCATTTGTAGAATGATTTTCCTGCAAAAGACATAACATTGTTTGTTAAGTTTAAGAATGAACTTGAAAGTGTGTTTAATACACCACCTATACCAAATCCTATTCCCATGAATTTCATTGAATCTCCGCCAGCATTTTCTGATGCTACAAGAGTTTCAGATATAGCCATAGCTTCAGGATACATAAGATGACCATGTTGATCAATTATTAAATAGTTATAAACAAGTGAAGCTGCACCTATACCGAATAGAACTCCACCTATACCAACTGCTACACCTTCTAAGAAAGTAAATTCACTACCTATTAGTATAACAGAAGGTAGTACAAATATAAGACCACTAGCGACAGATTCACCACCACTAGCCATACCTTGAACTAAGTTTCTACCAAGGATTCCTTTGTGTTTTGCAAACATTGCAACAAATGCTGAACCTAAAATTGCACCTGGAATACCAGCGGCAACAGTAAGTCCTGCTTTCATTCCTGAATAAGCTGTAGAAGCTGCGAATACAGCAGCAAATATAATCCCTATAATTAATACAGCAATATTTCCTCCAAGTTTCGATTTATCTGTGATATATGGCACGTAGTCTTTTCCTGCAACTCCACCATATGCCTCTTTAGATAGTTTTTTATTCAAATGACATACCCCCTTCATTGTCGTTTAAATTAAATTTTATATTAATGTTGGTTCATGCTTTCTAAACAAGCAACTAAATAATCCCAAACATTTTTTATTGAAGAAATACTTACATGTTCGTTTGGAGTATGAACATCATAAGCATTAGGACCTATTGATATAGCTTCACAGCCATCCATTTTCTTAAGGAATAACCCACATTCAAGACCTGCATGTATAGTTAATATTTTAGGGTCATTACCTGTTAATTTTTTGTAAGTTTCTATACTTATTTCTTCTAGTTTAGAGTCAATAGCTCTTTCCCAAGAAGGATAATGGTCAGTTTCTTCATAATCAGCACCTAAAGACTCGGCAACTAATTTTACAGTGTTATTTATATAGTCTTTTCTAGTTTCTACAGAACTTCTTGTAGTTGCTTCAAATGTCATAACATCTTCTTTAGTTGTTACAACACCTAAATTTATAGAACTTTCCACTAAACCTGGCATATCTGCTGCCATAGTTTGGATTCCAGATGGTATTAAGTTTAAAAGTTGAATTACTTTATTTTTACATTCATCAGTTAGAACTTTTTCAAAAGAAGTTTCACTTAATTCAATTTTTACGTCTGGATCTGGAATTCTGTATTCATGTTTGAATATAGATTCTATTTTAGCCAATTCAGCTTTTAATTGATCTATATCTTTAGTATCAATAGCTATAACAGCATCGCATTCACGAGGGATAGCATTTGTTTTAAGACCACCATTTACATTTACTAAATCATAATCAATAGTTAATAAGTCTAATATTCTACCCATTAATTTATTAGAATTAGCATGGTTTTTATCTATTTCCATTCCAGAGTGTCCACCTAAAAGACCTTTTAATTCTATTAAGAATCCTTGTTTTTCAGAAGATTTGAATTCAAGTGGTAAAGTTGTACAGTTTCTGTTACCACCAGCACAACCAACTAATATACATCCTTCTTCTTCAGAATCTAGATTTAACATATATTTTCCTGTTAAAACGCTAGTATCTAAATTCTTAGCGCCAGTCATACCAACTTCTTCATCAGTAGTTATAAGTATTTCTAATTCAGGATGTTTAATAGTATTTGATGCAAGAAGTGCCATACCATAAGCAACCGCTATCCCATTGTCAGCTCCTAAAGTAGTTCCAGTTGCATATATCATGTCATCTACAACTCTTAATTGGATAGGATCTTTTAAGAAATCATGGTTTGAATCTTTATTTTTTTCACAAACCATATCCATATGTCCTTGTATTATTACTCCTGGACAATTTTCATAACCTTCAGTAGCTGGTTTTTTGATTATTACATTTAAGTGTTCATCTTGTATGTATTCTAGATTTAATTCTTTTGCAAAATTACATAAATAATCACTTATTGCTTTTTCATTACCAGAACCTCTAGGTATTTGAGAGATTTTTTCAAAATAATTTAAAACTGATTGTGGTTCTAAACCTTTTAGTATGTTTTCCATTTAAAATCAACCCCTTTTTTTAAAAATTATTTTTTATTAAGAATTAAATTATCTTTT
>NZ_JADPET010000016.1 GCF_015667935.1 Clostridium sp. 1001270J_160509_D11
TTTTAAAATCTTACTAATATGTTTAACTTTAAATATCTAAGTTACTAAATATTACACTTTCTTTTTATTAAATTTATCCAATAAAATAAGACTCACAAATTGAATTAATGTTCTTTTATTATTCACAAAAAAAGAACCATTTTCTTCGGTCCCAAAAAAATCTATAATATGTATATTGTCTATTTTCCGCGCGATTATAAATAACCCATATTACAGTATTTCTCTCCCTCCGAAAGAGCATGTATTATTTTAGGCAGGTCTCCTGGCTTGAAATCATCCTACTTGCTTCTCCTTCCCGATTTAACAGTGGAGGTTAAGTTCTCCAAAACCTTAAGCTTTCGTCATTCTTACAGTAGCGGGGGCTGCTGTGGCTTTTCACCACATTCCCTTTTAAGTATTGTTTTAAATACACCTTGAACAATATTCAATTCGTGAATCTTATTCAAAAAATCTATACAACAATGTGTATACTTAATTATATCCTTATTTTACAATTTTTTCAATAAATTATAATACTTTATGATATGCTATTTTATTATACAATATTTAAATAAATTTATTTTAATCATCTTTATTAGTGCTTATATTTTCCATATATTCAAATAGTGTTATATTGTGTGTACTCTCATTTATATCTATTAAATTTGATAAAGTTACACCTACTAAACGTATTTGTAGATTATTACACTGTATATTTCTAAATAGATTGTATATATTTTTTCTTATATCTTCATGTGAGTTTATTCCGTATTCTAGACTTGTACTGCGCGTTATTTGTGTAAAATCCTCAAACTTCATCTTAAGTGTGACTGTTTTGCCTAATTTATTTAAATACATAATTCTATTGCTTACATCTAGGCATAATTCATCTAATATATTTACAAGTTCTTCTTCATCTAATCTGTAATTGTGGTCTAGTGTTGTTTCTGAACCTACAGATTTACGTTCTCTATATGGTTCAACAGGTCTATTATCTATTCCTCTCGCAAAATTATAATAAATATATCCTCTGCTTTTAAACAATTTTTCTAATTCATATAAACTAAGTTGTCTAAGATCGTATCCATTATTTATTCCCATAAGTTTTAGTGTTTTAGCAGTTACCTTTCCAATACCAAAAAACTTTTGTATTTGTAATTTATCTAAAAAATCTTGAGCATTATCTGGGGTTATTACTGTAAATCCATTTGGTTTATTATAGTCAGATGCTAATTTAGCCAGAAATTTGTTGTATGAAATACCCGCAGAAGCAGTAAGTCCTGTCTCCATTAAGATATCTCTTTTTATAAACTTTGCAATAGTTGTAGCATATTTTATAGGTATTTTGGGATTAGTCACATCTAAGAAAGCTTCGTCTAATGATAACGGCTCTACTAAATCTGTATACCTATGAAATATATCTCTTATTTGATTTGATACTTGTCTATAAGTATCAAATCTAGGTCTTACAAAAACGGCATAGGGGCATCTTTTTTGAGCTATTTTTGATGGCATTGCGGAATGAATCCCGTATCTTCTAGCTTCATAAGAACAAGTCGCCACTACTCCTCTACTGTTTGGGCTTCCTCCTACTATAACTGGTTTCCCTTTTAAATTTGGATTGTCCCTTTGTTCTACAGATGCAAAAAAGGCATCCATATCTATATGTATTATTTTCCTAATTTGCTCCATTTAAATCACCTTTTTTATAGTTTTTAATTTATTATAAGTTAAAATATTTCTCTTATTGTTTATATCTATTATTCCTCTTCATATGATTATTTTTTGTTATATATATTGAAATCATAATAAAAATAATATAAAATTAAATTATCCAGGGAATTAAGAATTCCTTACTCATAACCAAATTATTTTATTTACTTTATTGTAAAAAGACCGTTTCATTAAATAGGTCTTTTCTTTTTGTGAAATTATATAAGGGAGACTAAAAAATAGTTATTTCTATTTTTAAGACTCCCTTTTTTGTTTCTTATATTATAATAATTTTACTATCTTTTTATAAATTTGCTATAGTATTTTTGAATATTATTATAAATTTCATAAGGCTCCATTTCAAGTTCATCTAAAGTAAGTACAACATCTCCTATACGTTCGTTGACTTTACCTTTAAATTTAACTTTTCTTTTATCGTTTTCATCTTTACGGTATTTAATACCTAAGTAATATGTATCGTATTTTTTCTTTGGAATTATACATATATACACTTCACTTATTTTTTCCCATTTAATAAGACCTTTACCTCTTATAGCTTTTTCTTTTATACCATCTTGATTGATAACAAGAGATGCTTTTGGAAAACATAAGCTATATAAAAAATAAAGTGATACACATGCACAAAATGCTACTAACCCTATTCCAAGTTCACGTGTAATCCAGTTAAATTTCATCATTACTAGATATACTAATACAACTACTGCAAAAACTACTACATATGAAACTTTCTTGCTGTTAGATGGGGTGATGCTTATTTCCTTATTGTTCATATTTTCCCTCCCAAATTTAAATTCACTGTTAAGTATATCAAATATTTTTATAATTGTCTTTATATGTTTTAATATATAACCTCGAATAAAGTTTCTAGTATATTTTTATTTACTTTTAGCAAGTTGTTTTTCTAAATAGAAATTATCTATTTCTTTTATTATTTCAGTATTGCCTTTATTAAAAACTCTTTTCTTATATTTTACATCTTTATTTATGCTTTTTAAATTAAGTAAAAATTTATTTCCCTCTTTTATTTTTATATAGTCTACTAAATCATTTAAGTATCTAAATTTAATAGTATAGTAATTGTCTGTTCCATTTATTTGTATATTCATATTGTAATATTCATAATTAAAAATACAGTTATCTACTACAGTTTCTTTGATTTCGTCTATTGTATCTTTCAAATAATTTATGGAATCCATTACGTTGTCTAAGTCTATATTTATATCTCTGCAGATAAGCAATTCAGCAACAGGATATTTTTCTAAATTAATTGATTCAGTATTATCATATATATTATTTGCTATTCTTATATTGTCCTCGTCGTTTATTTCTGCTAAATTTAGTTTTTTTATGATTGACTCCATTTTTGTAAAAATAATACTCTCTAAATCTTCACATTTTACAAAGTCACCATTTTCTAAAATTTTATTATGTAAGTTTTCAAGGTCTTGTAAATCTTTTACATCACAAATATCATTTAAAAGATTTTCTTCTAAGTTTTGAATTTTCTTTTGTATACATATTTCAAAATATACATATGCTTTATCATTGAAGTAGTCTTCATTTTCTCTTAGAAATTGTTCTAATTCTTTTAGGCTATAACTTTTTTCTTTGTTTTCTAATATATCTATAAATTTATCGCTACAATATTCTTTTAAAAGTTCCCTATTTCCTTGATATTTTAGATGACTTTGCTCAATTGTATGTTCTAAATCCGATATATTTTCAGTCTTCAGTTCTTTTATATTTTGCTCTAAAGATATTTTCTCATCTTTTTCAGAATTATCTTCTAAAACTTCAAGTTCGCTATATTCTTTTTGTATCTCACTTATTATTTTATTTTTGAACTTTTCAAAATTTTTCCCATGAAAATCTATTATTTCATTCTTTTTAATTTCTAGTTGTAATTCGTTTACTAAATCTTCTTTATTATATTTTGCTTTAAATAGAGGTAGTATATTTTCGCTCCACCATCTGCCTATATACTCTACATCTAAATCAATTTTTACTTTACATTTATCTTTATAATCTATTCTAAGTATATCTTCAAAAAGTAGTAGTTTGTATAAATCTCCTGATGGTGAAATATAATCTAGTGTTTTATTTTCGCTTTTAGATAAAATATATTCTAAGTATGAAGAAAATTTTAGATTGTCCAATTGCTCATTTATTGTATCTAGCATTTTATTAAGTAATTTGCTATTTAAAGCATGTGGATTTATTATATTGTAAATCCAATTATTCATTTTACTTATATCATCTTCATTTTTCCATAGTGTCTGCTCTATACAGATATTATATAAGTCATTTAGATTTAAAGCTATTTGATTTTCACTTTTAACTTCTTTATTAGATATAATTTTCTTTTTTATCTCTTTAAAGAATTTAGTCTTTTTAATATCATCTAAACTTACAATATAATCTACAATAAATTTACTTTCATAACTGTACTTTTCTTTAGATAAATCCATATTATATATATCTACTACTACGTCATCTTTGCTATTTAAATCATATTTTTCTACTATATTAAATTTTTCATTTCTTCTTTTTAATTTAACCGTGACATTTTTATTATCATCATTATAACCAACTAATATTTTTCTAATAAATGATGGTGTATTTTTGTTTATTATTTTTAAAATTTCTTCACAAATATGTTTATTATTTTCTACATCACTAATTACTATGTATATCTTTTTTGATAAATCTCCATAATTATCAAATATACTATATAGTATATTTTTTAGATTTTCTCTTTGTATTTGTTTTTTATCCATATTAATAACCTTCTTTTATTTATATTTCAATTTTGAAAATTACACATAAACCCTAATTCTGTCTTCTACTTAAATTATATTGTTAATTTATAAATTTTCCAACCTAAAAACACCAATCTTTGACACTTTTCATATTAATTTTTTCATTTATTGATAATTAAAAACTTACTGTGATATAATTTTATTAAAGTTGTAGCCGAAATTATTTTTGTTATAACTAATATAAAAGACCAAACTGATTCAGAGGTTATTCCGAGGAAAAAGTATAAGGTTTCAAAATATTTTTTAATATCCTTGCTTTTTGCAAGGTAATTTTATTTTAAGGGGGAAATTTAGATGAGCTTAAACTCTACACCTTCTGCAGAACGTGTGCATATAGGTATATTTGGAAAACGTAATGCTGGAAAATCAAGTGTAATAAATGCAATAACAGATCAAGATTTAGCAATAGTATCTGATGTAAAAGGTACAACTACTGACCCTGTTTCAAAAGCTATGGAACTGTTGCCTTTAGGTCCTGTAATGATAATTGATACTCCTGGTCTTGATGATACTGGGGAACTTGGTAAAATGCGTGTTAAAAAAAGTTATCAAGTTTTAAATAAAACCGATATAGGCATATTAGTTGTCGATGGATTAATCGGGGTAACTCCACAAGACAACGCTTTAATAGAAAAATTTAAAGAAAAGAAAATTCCGTATATAGTAGTAATGAATAAATTAGACTTAGTAAAAGAAAAAAATATAGACTTACCTCTAGAAGACTCTCCTAATACTATGTGGGTCAGCTCTATAACAAAAGAAAATATATATGAATTAAAAGAACTTATAGCCAAACAAGCACCTTCAGATGAATCAAAATTTCAAATTGTAGGCGATTTATTAGACCCTTCTGATTTTGTAGTCCTTGTAGTCCCTATAGATAAAGCCGCTCCAAAAGGAAGATTGATACTTCCTCAACAACAAACAATAAGAGATATATTAGAATCAGATGCAACTGCAATTGTTGTAAAAGAATATGAACTTAGAGATACTTTAGCTAGCTTAGGTAAAAAACCTAAAATAGTAATAACTGATTCTCAAGTTTTTGCTAAAGTTTCAGCAGATACTCCAAAAGATATTTTATTAACTTCCTTTTCAATTCTATTTGCCAGATATAAAGGCGATTTAGAAGAATTAGTAAAAGGTGCAAAAGCCATAGAAAGTTTAAACGATGGTGATACTGTTTTACTTTCTGAAGGATGTACACACCATAGACAATGTGATGATATCGGTCGTGTAAAAATACCGAGATGGATAATGCAACATTGTGGTAAAAGACTTAATTTTGAATTTTCAAGTGGCGTAGAATTCCCATACGATTTATCAAAGTACAAGATGATAGTTCACTGTGGTGGATGTACTCTAAATGCTAGAGAGATGAAATATAGAATAAAATGTGCACAAGATCAAAATATTCCTATAACTAATTATGGTATTTTAATAGCATATATGCAGGGAATTTTACACAGAACAGTAGAAGCCTTTCCTCATGTATCTTACTTATTAGAAGAACAGGAGTGATTTTATGGACAATATTACAATAAATCAAACTGACAAAACAAATAATAATCCTAAAAAAAGAATTGAAAAAGATAAGTTAGGGACAGTAAGTATTGATAAAGACCTACTTTATGGAATTCAAACTGCCTGTGCTTTTGAAAATTTTAATATAAGCAATTCAAAAGTAAGAAAAGAACTTATTTATGCTATGGTAACTGTTAAAAAAGCTGCTGCTATGGCAAATGAAAAAGTTAAAACATTAGATAAAGAAAGAGCAAATGCAATAGTTGAAGCATGTAATGCAATTTTATCTGGAAAGTATGATGAAAATTTTATAACTAATGCCCTTCAAGGTGGTGCTGGAACTTCCACTAATATGAATGTAAATGAAGTTATAGCTAACTTAGCATTAAAAATTTTTGGGAAAGAACCTGGCGATTACGATTATATTCATCCTTTAGACCATGTAAATATGGGGCAATCTACAAATGATGTGTATCCAACAGCTTTAAGGATTGCATGTATTAACTTAGTTAGAGCTCTTAGTGATGAATGTAGTAAGTTGCAAGAAGCACTACAAAGAAAAGAAAATGAATTTGAATTTGTAGTTAAACTAGGACGTACTGAAATGATGGATGCCCTTCCCATAACTTTAGGACAAGAATTTGGAGCATATGCTCAGGCAATTGCTAGAGATAGGTGGCGAATTTATAAAGTTGAAGAAAGACTAAGACAAGTAAACTTAGGTGGAACTGCTATAGGCACAGGAAGTAATGCAAATAGATTATATACTTTTAGAGTTATTGAAATAATTAGAGATTTAACAGGAATTGGACTTGCAAAATCTGAATATCCTATAGATTTAACTCAAAACAATGATGTATTTGTTGAAGTATCAGGACTTTTAAAATCATTAGCGGTAAATATTATGAAAATATCTACAGATTTACGCATAATGAACTCAAAACCATTTAATGAAATACATCTTGCTGATATGCAAGCCGGAAGTACGATTATGCCCGGTAAAGTAAATCCTGTAATTCCAGAAATGGTAACACAAGTAGCAATAAAAGTCATGGCAAATGACAGTGCAATCAGTATGTGTGCAGCGAACGGTAATTTTGAATTAAATGCATTTATGCCTTTAATTGCAGATAGTATACTTGAAAGTTTAACATTGCTTACAGAAACATTAAAAATATTTAGAACAAAATGTATTAATACTATTACTGCCAATGAGGAAAATTGCAAAAAACATCTAGATAATTCAATCGTTCTTCTCGCAACTGCATTAGTTCCTTACATAGGTTATGATATGGCTTGCGAAATTGTATCTAAAAGCAATAATGATCCTAAAAAGGTAAAAGAAATCGTCTTAGAAAGAGGATTATTAGATAAAAATAAATTAGATGAAATCTTAAATTACAACCATTCTATAACTTATTTATAAGATTCACTGCGTTCATATCGCCAACGACTTCGTCCGTTGCTCAAAGATTCACTGCAGCCATTCGCGGTCGACTTTGTTCATTCTTTAGATTTACTTTTATATATTATAAAAAGAGAGTGTAGCAGTTTAACACTACTACACTCTCTCAACAAAAATATATCACAAATATTAATTTACATTTATAATATAATTTTTTATGAAAAATACATTGACTTTTCTATAAAAAAATTATACAATAATATTCCACCTCAAAAATTTGAGGTCTTTAAAATACTTAATACTTACACAAAATACTTACACAAAAAATTATACGAATAAAAATAATTTATAGCCTTCTATCTACGATAGAAGGCTCATTTTCTATATATAAAAGTTTATCTACAATTTATTTTCCTATCAAATACAATTTACACATAGTATAAATTTTGAGAAGGGTAAACTGCTTCACAAGTCACATCTATACCTAATTTTCTAAATGTTTGTTCATCATCTTTGCTAAGCATAGTAGTTGAATGAGCTTGTGCTCCTTCTAATTTTACTAATTGATCCATAGCCATTTGAGCTGCTGGATTTGTAACTGCACATATTGAAAGTGCTGTTAATACTTCTTCTAAGCTTAATGAAACTTGTCTACTTCCTAAAGTATCAGTTTTTAATTTTATGATTGGTTCTAATATAACTGGTGATATTAATAACATATCATCTGGAATATTAGCTAGAACTTTTACTGCATTTAATACTGCTGCTGCACTAGCTCCCATTAATTCTGAGCTTCTTCCTGTTATTATATTTCCATCATTTAATTCTAATGCTACTACTGTGCATAATTCATCTTTTTCTCCAGCTGCTTTTAATTTTTCGCTATATTCTCTAGCTGGTATAACAACTTTTCTATCTTCAGGTTTTAAGTTTGATTTTTCCATTATTAAAGACATAGTTTCATATGAACTTTTATTTACTTCACCTTTTTTGTATTCACAACCAGTTTTAAAGTATCTTCTTATTATTTCTTGTCTTGATGCTTCGCTTACTGCTTCATCATCATATATTCCGAATCCTACTCTATTAACACCCATATCTGTTGGTGATTGGAATATTGACTCTTCTCCTGTTATTTTTTCTATTATCTTTTTAAGAACAGGGAATAACTCTAAATCTCTGTTGTAGTTTGTAGCTTTTACTCCATATCTATCTAAATGGAATGAATCTATCATATTTACGTCTTTTAAATCTACAGTTGCAGCTTCATATGCTACGTTTACTGGATGATTTAAATGAAGATTCCAAACTGGGAATGTTTCGAATTTTGAATATCCTACAGAATTTCCTCTTTTATGTTCATGATATAATTGGCTTAAACAAGTTCCTAATTTACCACTGTTTGGTCCTGGAGCTGTAACAACAACTATTGGTTTAGTAGTTTCTATATATGGGTTTGCACCATATCCTTCATCACTAACTATTGTATCTACATCAGATGGATACCCTTTAGTTGGAGCATGTTTGTAAACTTTTATACCACGACGCTCTAATTTATTTATAAATACTGTAGTTGCAGGTTGTCCTTCATATCTTGTTATAACTACACTGTTTACATCTAATTCATAAGTTCTTAAATCATCTATTAATCTTAGAACTTCCATATCGTAAGTTATACCGAAATCGCCTCTTTTTTTGTTTCTTTCGATATCTCCAGCATAAACACAGATTACAACCTCTAATTGATCTTTGATATGTTGTAATACTTTTATCTTAGCATTTTCATCAAATCCAGGTAAAACCCTCTTTGCATGTAAATCTCCGATAAGTTTTCCACCAAACTCTATGTAAAGTTTGTCGAAATTATTAACTCTTTCTAATATATATTTAGATTGTTGTTCTAAATATTTTTTTGCATCAAAACCTTGTTTCATACTTTAACACCTCTCTAATTTTCCGTCTTTAAAATAAATTTCCTACACATAAAAAAATTATATTCGCCCTATGGACAAATACTAAAAAAATACTAATTACACAAATACTTATTTATCACTAAGGTTATATTATACAATCCAGTTAAAATTATTTCAAGATTTTATTTTAATAAAATTTAAATTCAAAAAAGCCAGCCTATATACTGTATTTTTCCTTATAATATCTAATAATATTATTAAAAAAAGTACAGAAAGTTATAAGCTGACTTTTATTTTTTTAATTATAAAGTTTTTATTCCTATAAATATCAATACTCCATAACACATCAATTTAAATAAATCTATGTATTTTGGCAATTCTTCATATAAATTATTTGAAATTATGCCTGCAAGCAATACAACTACTATCATAGGTGAAATTATACTTGCCATACTAAAACAAAGCCCAAGTAATATCGCATTTGTAATAGATATTGTACTTGCATACCCAATTATTAAAAGAAGAGGTGCACATGGTGTAAGACCGTAAGCTATTCCTATTATTAAAGGTGACCAATCTTTATTTTTTAAATTAGACCCACAACTTCCACTACAAGACTTACATGACCTGTCGCTTTTTTGTCTATTATAGAAATACTTCACTATTAAAAATGAACCTAAAACTATAAATGTTATACTCATTACTTTACTCAAGTCGATTGAGCCAATATGTCCATCTTTAAATAAAAATTTATTTCCTAGATATGAGCTAATCATACAAAGGCTTATTACAGAGAGAATTTTTCCAAAGAAAAAACTAAAAAATGTAATAAACGCCTTTTTCATATTTTGTGAATGTGAAACTATATAAGTCGACAAAAATACACCTATAGCTGGACTACAACAAGTACCACATCCAAGTCCAATTGAAAATCCTCCCGTTATGCAAGATATCAGCGTTGTCCCTATCATATAACTTCTCCTCTTTCTTTTGCCATTATTGCCGCACCAATTGAGCCATTAAATTGAGGATATTTGGCAACATATACATCTTTCATAAGTACTGATGATAATAAACAACAATATAACATTGGTTTTTGTGCTTCAAAGTAAAGTGGTGTAAATAATTTATTAGACTCAACTATATAAGAGCATACATAGGTTTGATTATTTCCTGCATTATAAGTGACTGTTATTCCCTGTCTTAAATCTCTTATTTTTAAGTTAGAAATCATTCCATTAGAATCTGTTTTGTAGTTTTTATTTAATCCTCTTGCTGATTTGATATTTACATTTTGATTTGTGAGTATACTTCCATTTACATAAATAGTTATATTATTCTTATTTGATAAAGCTACTTCAAGCGGTATATCTTTACTTTCAAAAACAGTCCTAACATAATTAAATCCCTGCGTAAGTATTGTATCAGTCTTTGCTATTAGATATAATCTCCTTAAATATTAAAAAGGCATATAAAATAATTTATAAAACTATTTTATATGCCCTATTAATTAATTATAATTTGTTTTATTTAATATTAGCAGCCACATCCACAGCCGTCATCAACACCATCTATGCCAGTACTTGCACAAACTATTAATAATAATATTAAGAATGGTATCCATGCACAAATATCTATATCAACCCAAGTTTCTCCAAATGCTAGGAATAAGAAGAATAATATTATTATCCACCATCCCATACCAAAGAATCCACCGTCGCAACCGCCGAAAAATCTTTCTAACATTATATTGTTCCCCCTTGCTGATAATTTTTATTTCTAAATTATACTATGTTGAATATAATATTTTTGACATTAAATTTCCAAAACTTTTTCATAAATTTTTAATCGATTGATTTCAACGACTCTACCATTTTTACATTTTTCAACTTATAATACATTACTATGTTTACTATAAGTGAAAGTAATATTGTCAAAATAGCTGCTATAATATAACTTTTCAAACTTATTATTCTTCCAAACATCATAGATTTTATTTCTACAGTGATCATAATATATTGGTGTAAAAACTTACCTAATACGAGCCCTACTATCATTCCCACTATTGTAAGTATGATGTTTTCTCTATAAATATAAGCTGCTGTCTCTCCATCATAAAAACCTAAAACCTTTATCGTTGCAATTTCTCTAATTCTCTCTGAGATATTTACATTCGTCAAGTTATATAAAACTACAAATGCTAAAGAACCGGCAGAAACTATCATAACTAAAACTACATAGTTTAAATTTTTAATCGTATTGCTAAATGTCTGCTTTGATATTGTATTAAATGTGACGCCTGATATTCCATCTACATTTATTATCTCTTCAGATAATTTATCTTCTTGTTTTGATGATGTACTATTTAAAATACCTAAAACTTTATTATTTTGAGGTATATTATTAAATAGTTTGTTGTAATAATCTTTAGTCATATATGCATAGTGAGATATATAGTTTTCTGTTATGGCGCTTACTCTTGCCTCTACAGTTATATCATCACTATTTTTTAATTTTATTGTATCTCCTACTGATGCGCCTATAACTCTAGCTGCTTTTTCACTAAGTACTAAACCGTCATTATCTAAGTTTATCTTCTTATGGCTAACTCTCTCTCTAAGATGAATAAATTTATTTAATTTATCTAGGTTATCTGGAATAACTATATTCACTTCTTCATTGCCTTTTTTAGTTCTGACTTCTCCATTTTCATATACAAAAAACTCATATGATTTAATATTTTGAGTTTTATCTAATTCTTTATCTATATTTTCTATTTCTTTATCTGTTAATTTATTTGTAAGTGATACTTGCATATCGTATTTTAATATTTCGCCATATTGTCCGCTTACTATCATTTGGATAGAGTCTTTTATACCGAATCCAGTAACTAAAAGTGCCGTACATCCAGCTATCCCCAATACTGTCATAAAAAATCTCTTTTTGTATCTAAATATATTTCTGAGAGTTACCTTACTTATAAAACTAAGTCTCTTCCATATGAAATCTACTCTTTCTAATAATATTCTCTTTCCGTTTTTTGGCGCTTTCGGTCTCATAAGTGCTGATGGTTCTTCCATCAATTCCTTTTTACAAGCTATATAAGCTGATAATGTTGTTATTAGTACTGCAACTATAGTAATTCCTATAGCTAGTACTATATCGATAGCTACTTGCATATCTGGAAGAGTATACATCATTCCATACGAATAAAAAATTACTATTGGAAATACAGAAAATCCTATCAATAAACCAAGCACACTACCAGCTATACTAGCTGTAAATGCATATAATATATATTTTTTAGCTATATCAAATACAGTATATCCTAACGCTTTTAAAGTACCTATATTTATTCTCTGTTCATCTACCATTCTCGTCATAGTTGTCAAACATACAAGAGCCGCCACTGCAAAGAAAAATACAGGGAATATTTTTGCAAGTGCATCTATGCTATTGGCGCATCCTTCATATTCGACGAAAGATCTATGGCTATCTCTATCTAAAACGTACCATGTTGGACGTTCAATATTTTTTATCTGAGCTTTAGAATCTTCCAATTTCTTTTTAGCCTCTGATAGCTGGCTTTCTGTATCTTTTTTCTTTTCGTCTAAAGTTTTTTGCGCTTGCTCTATTTCAGCTTGTCCATTTTTTATTTCTTGTTCTGCTTGTGAAATTTGGATATTTGCACTTTTTTCTGAGTTTTGTAATGTAATTTCTGATTGCTTTATCTTAGCTTCGTTTGTGTCTAGAGTTTGCTTTGTCTGATTTAATTTATTTTCAGCTTGTTTAAGAGCTTGCTTTTGATTTTCTAATTCATTTTTAGCATATGATATACTTGATGTTAATTGTGATAAATTTTGATTTATAGATTCTAATTGATTTTGGTAGTAATATTTTTGTTCTTGAGTTAGATTTTGATTATTAAGCAGTGAATTTAACTCACTTGATTGTTGTTGTAGTTGATATTGTTGCGATTGTAGTTGTTTTATCTTTGATTCTGCTTGTATAAATCCAACTTCTGCGTTTTTCTTTTGAGTTTGAAATTCTTTAAGTGAATTTTGATACTGTTGTTTTCCATATTCAAGCTGTGATTTTGCACTTTGTATTTGCTTCTTGCTGTTTATTATTTCACTTTGAGTCTTTGGTTTTTGTGAGTCGAGTTGTAATTTACTATTTTGTAATTTTAATTTTGAATTATCTATTTTAGTTTGTGCATCTTTAATTTCATTTTCAGCTTTTTCTTTATTTTCGTTATATTCTTTTTCTCCCTTATCTAACTCTTTTTTGGCTTCTGATATTACTTGATTATATCTAGTTTCTATTTGATTTTCTTTTATTTTATCAATATCTTCTGTAACTGAATCTATTAAGTTTTGATACTTTTCTGAATAAGTATCTAAGTTTTTAGCTCCCTTTACAGTTAAGTAAATATCTGTGTATACATCCAAGTTAAAATCACTATCTAAAATCATCATTGCCCCTTGTATTCTACCTCCACCTATAGAGGCATTTCCTTTTTCATGAGACAAATAATATGGAGTATTTACATATCCCACGACTGTATATTCTTTCTTTTTGAGGCTATTTCCAATATCGTCATCTACTCCAGATTCTATTTTTATCTTACTTCCTATAGGATATCCTAAAAATTGATATTTAGATTTTTCAATTACACATTCGCCACTATTTCGTGGCAATCTACCTTTGACTACTTTGAGTCTATTTATATAATTTTTATTGTTTTGTTTGTAATCATCTAAATTTATACTTTGTATTTGAACTACACTGTCTTTATCTTTATAAGTTGATATTGCTTCTATAGCGTATGTTCCTTTTATGCCATCTACTTTTTCTATCTTTTTAATTTCATCTACATCGTTATCAGTAAGCCCTAAAGTAGATGTTATCCTTATATCCATTAAATTATAATCATCATAATATGAATCTGATGTTTTTTTCATAACTAGAGGTGCATCCTTAATCCCAGAAAAGAAAGCTACCCCCAATGCAACTATTAGTAAAATAGAAATAAATCTTCCCTTTGAATTTTTTATATCTCTGATAAAATCTTTATTAAGTGCACTTTTCATATTACCACTCAATCCTTTCCACAGGAGTTGGATTTTCATTTATTACTACACTTTCTATTTTACCATTTTTAACTCTGATTACTTTATCTCCCATAGGTGTTAAAGCCAAATTATGTGTGATTATTATTACTGTCATCTCCATAGTTCTACACATATCTTGTAATAATTTTAAAATCGATTTTCCTGTATTATAATCTAATGCACCTGTAGGTTCATCACATAAAAGTATCTTTGGGTTTTTGGCAAGCGCTCTTGCTATTGCAACCCTTTGTTGCTCACCTCCAGATAATTGTGCTGGGAAGTTGTTTTTTCTATCTTGTAGTCCAACAGCTTCCATAATCTCATCTATATTTAGTGGATCTTTGCAGATTTGAGTTGCCAACTCTACATTTTCTTTTGCAGTTAAATTTTGCACTAAATTGTAAAATTGAAATACAAATCCGATATCATATCTTCTATATGTTATTAGCTCTTTATTAGAATAATCATTTATATACTTTCCATCGACTATGATTTCTCCGCTAGTTGGACTATCCATTCCACCTAATATATTTAGTATTGTACTTTTTCCAGCTCCACTTGCACCTGCCACAACCACAAATTCACCTTTATCTACAGAAAAATTCACTCCACTTAATGCTTCTATATTTACCTCCCCCATTTTATAGACCTTTTTCACATTTTTAAATTCAATATATTTACTCAATTTAATTCCCCCTAAAATTTCTTCTTATATTTCCATTATAATAGGAAATACGCTCGGTCTTCTCTTTGTTTTTTCAAATAATAATGTTTCTACAGCTTTTCTTACACTTCCTTTTAAAACTTGCCATCCTATTGTTTCATCTTCTAAGCACTCTTCTATTTTTTGTCTAGAGACTTCTTTTATTTCGTTTATAATCTCTTCACTTTCTCGTGCATATATAAATCCCCTTGTTATTACATCTGGTCCTGATGCTAGATATAAATTTTCTCTGTCTATTGCAAAAACTATTATCACCATACCATCACGAGCTAAATTTCTTCTGTCTCTTAAAACTATATTTCCTACATCACCTACTCCTATCCCATCTACATAAAGTACACCTGTGCGCACCTTAGTAGCTACTCTTGCACCATCTTCTGTTATCTCAAGTACATCTCCTGTTTCCATTGTGAATATATTATTTCCCGACATACCCATTTTTTTAGCTAAGTCGGCATGGTGTTTTAAGTGACGATATTCACCATGAACTGGCAAGAAATATTTAGGTTTAGTTATAGAGTGAATAAGTTTTAATTCTTCTTGATATGCATGTCCAGAAACATGAACATCTTCTAAATCTTCATATATAACTTCTGCACCTTTTTTATAAAGTTGATTTATTACCTTTGATATCATTTTATCATTTCCCGGTATTGGTGAGGCAGAAATTATAAATAAATCATTTTCTTGTAACTTTATTTTTCTATGATTTCCATATGCAATTCTCGAAAGCCCAGCCATTGGTTCTCCTTGACTTCCTGTTGTAATTATAGTTATATTGTCATCATAATTATTTAGTTCATCTACGTTTATTACTGCGTCATCTGGTATATGTAAATAGCCAAGCTCCATAGCCACCTTACTTACATTTTCCATACTCCTTCCACTAAAGCAAATCTTTCTATTTTGTGTTAGTGATGCATCTACTACTTGTTGCATCCTATGTATATTAGATGCAAATGTAGCTACTATAACCCTACCTGTAGCCCCTCTTATAATTCTATTTAGAGTTTCACCTATTGTCTTTTCAGAAAGTGAATGGCCGCTTCTTTCGACATTTGTACTATCTGCCATTAATAATAATATACCCTCTTCTCCCAATGCCGAAAATCTATTTAAGTCCATAACTCTTCCATCAATAGGAGTATAATCTATCTTGAAGTCACCAGTATGAACAATTGTGCCAAGTGGTGTAAAAATAGCTAAAGAGCAAGCATCTGCTATACTGTGAGTTGCTCTAATAAATTCTACACTTAGTTTATTAAATCTTATAACATCTCCTGCTTTTACAGGAATTAAATTTCTTTTATCTATTTTGTGTTCTTCTAATTTACTTTCGATAAGTCCTATTGTCAATCTTGTCGCATATATATCCATATTTAGTTGTTTTAAAATGTACGGAATTGAGCCTATATGATCCTCATGTCCATGAGTTATAAATAGCCCTTTTACTTTTTCTTTGTTGTCTAATAAATAAGTTATATCCGGTATAACTAAGTCAATCCCCAACATATCGTCATCTGGGAACGAAACTCCACAATCTATCACTATTATTTCATCTTCATATTCTATTGCAGTTATATTTTTTCCTATTTCACCTAATCCGCCTAAAGGGATTACTCTCAATGTATTCTTTTTCATTTTACTCTCCTTGATAAATTTATAAATGTATATATTATCAAACTCAATATTTGTTATTTTAAATAGCAGTTTTCTTTTATATTATTTGCACATTTGTATAAATTATAATTTTATATATCATATAATCATGTAATTTGAATTTAATTTATATTTACTTAAATTATGCTTATCAAAAATACATATAGTTTATATCGTTTTGTATATAAAAATAGGTCAAATATATAACTTCTACCTAAAAATTTCTGTTTATTATAATTTTAATTAATTAAAATATAGCACATTTAATGTGTGCATAATTGCTCCTATACTTAAACATCTCTCATCTATATCAAAATCAGCAGTATGTATAAGAGATGTTATTCCTTTTTCTTTATTTGCGCATCCAACATGGAAAAATGCCCCTTTACAATTTTCTGTAAAAAAAGAAAAGTCTTCTCCTCCCATAGATGGATAATCTTTAAATATAAAGCTTCCTTCCCCTAAAAATTCTTCTGCATTTTTTTTGACTACATCTACTAAATCTTTATCATTTATAAGCGCATCATATCCATTTTCATTTATATTGAATTTAGCACGACATCTATATGCAGCAGCAGTATTTTCTACTATTTCTGTTGCTCTCTTTATAATAAACTCCCTCTGTGAGCTGTCTAAAGTTCTGAGTGTTCCGCTTATTTTGACTTCATCACAAATAACATTACCAGCATCTCCACCTTGGATTTTTCCAAGGGTTAAAACTGCCATATCTTGTGGAGCTAAATTTCTGCTAATTATGCTTTGTAGTGATGTTATTATCTGCGCTGCTGCAACTAATGCATCTATTCCGTTTTGCGGATATGCTCCATGACCTTTCTTTCCATTCACCTCGATTGAAATGGAATTAGTGCTTGCGTTTAATGTCCCATATTTTGATTCTATAACTTTAGTATCCAAATAACCTTGGACATGTGCCCCAAACATATACTCAACTTTTGGATTTTCCATAAGCCCATCTTCTACAAAGAACTTAGCCCCTCCATCTTTTTCTTCTGCTGGTTCAAAGAAAAATTTTATATTTACATTTAATTTATCTCTTATTTCATATAGTAATCTACAAGCTCCAATTAACATAGTAGTATGTGCATCATGTCCACAAGCATGCATAACACCATCATTTTGGGATTTATACTCACTTTCTTTTACTTCTTGTATAGGAAGTGCGTCTATATCTCCTCTTATACCAATAGTCGTCTTTGCATTTTCTTTGTATATATACGCCATTATCCCTCTATGATGTTTAAACTCAATATAATCAATTCCTATTTCATTTAAATATTTTTTTATCTTATCTCTTGTTACAAATTCCTCCATAGCCAACTCTGGTGTTTTGTGCAAATCTCTTCTAATATCTATCAAATAATCAGATATTTCTTTTCCCCTTTTTATAACACTTTGTTTTAACAATTAAGCTTCTCCCCTTTTCAAATAAATTTATATAAATCATTATATAGATTATAATAAAATTTAGTATAATTTTATTAAATTCTATTATTATAAGGAGGTCATTATGAAAGTTATAGATCTAACTCATACTATAAAAGAAAATATGCCCGTCTTTCCTGGGACAGAGCCACCAAAATTAGCCCCAGCTAGTACATTTGAAACAGATGGGTTTAGAGAAACTCTACTTACAATGTTTTCTCATACTGGAACACATATGGATGCTCCTGCTCATGTAAGAGAAGACGGCATTACTTTAGATAAATTTCCTGCAGATAAATTCGTTGGAAAGGCTATAGTTATTGATTGTAGCGATTTATCAGAAGGAGACATTATCGATATATCTTATATAGATAAATATAAAGGGATGATAGAATATGCTGACTTTGTATTGTTTAAAACTAATTGGGACAAATACTGGGATACTCCAAAATATTTCGATAAATTTCCAGTTATAAGTGAAGAAGTTGCCGATTATCTAATAAAAACTAATAAAAAAGGAATTGGTCTAGATGTAATTTCTATAGAATCTATTGATAGCGAAGATTTGCCTATACACCATAAAATATTAAAAAACAATTTAGTTATAATCGAAAATCTCTGTAATTTAGATCAAATCGATAGTCAATTATTTACATTTTGTGCCCTTCCACTCAAATTTTTAAATTCCGATGGAGCTTCAGTTAGAGCAGTCGCAATTATAGATTAAAATTAAAAAGAGTGTATTTAAAAATTTTATAATTTAAAATACACTCTTTTATCTACAATATTAAATATTATTTTATGTCTTCTAAAGCAGGTATAAATATAGACCTACCATCTCCATCTATCGTACATTCAAACCTATATACTGGTTGATAATATCCTTTGCTGTCTAGCTGATAACACAACTTAATACTTCTAATCAATATTGATTTTATATTGTAAAGTTCATAAGAATTAAATTTTCCTTCTTTTAACTTGTTATAAGCCTCTTTCTCGCTTATGATTTTATACTTGCCATATGGATTATAAGTATATATATAATTGTATATACTCAGTATTTTATTAAATTGATTTATATTTAAATATCCATCAATTAATTTATTATCTTTTTCGTCTAAATCAACTCTAAAATTATAAGATGACAATTTCTCTCTATCTTCTATTTCTTGCTCAAATTGAGAATGATTATATTGCCCTACATTATAATCATTTAATACTTTTTTAACACTTTCTTCATCCATATCTTGGTTTATCAATTTATCATTACATTTATAATCAGTAAAATTATATACTCCACCATTTAAATATACAGTCATCTTGTATCTATCATCAATTGAGCTATACATTATTTCATTATTATGAATAACTATATTAGATTTATCTACTTCTGTTTCTAATTTTTCAAAAAAGTTTTCTGCAAATTCTAAAGCTTCATCTGCACTCAACCTCTTTAATTTATAAACCATCTTCTGTTTATCTTCATTGTCATATATTTTTACATTACTTTTTAGTGAAACCTTTGACATATCATATTTATAATTATAATTGCTACTTAAATTTCCAAACTCCTGCATGTTATAAGCATTATTTATTTTATATCCAGCAAATATAGCTATCAGTGTTGGTAAGATACATATGATTAATTTTAATGATTTAAGTTTTGTCTTTTCTTTAGATATAATTAATAAAATAAACATTACTAAACTATATCCAATAAGTGCTCCTATAAAATTATTCATTATATCATCAACTTCAAAAATTCCTCTTTTTGTTATATATTGAGTTGTCTCTATTCCTAAAGTAAACAAAAACCCTAAACTAAGAGTTATGTAGCATTTTTTAAATTTTTCACTAAAAAGTGGGAGCAAAAACCCAAATGGAACAAACATTAAAATATTTAAAATTATATTTCTCCAATATGATTTTGAATAATTGTTCCACGCTTCTATATATGAGCTAAATAAGTGTAAATTTGCATGTTCATATACTCCTGCTCTTATAAAAATAGTTGCACCGATTACGATTACTATGTAGCAAAATAAAATGCAAAATACTATTACTTTTTTTATGTTAGCTTTAACATGATTTTTAAAAAATTTTCTAAAAAATAAAATATATATTATCCCTATAAAAATTAAGCCTATTACGCCTAACCCCAAATAATCTCTAGCTAAGTTAATTACTTGTAAAAGTCTCATAACTCTTCCTCCATTGTCTAACTTCTTCTTAATTATAAACTATTGTATATATATATTCATTAAAATTTTCTTAAAAGTAAATTTAAACATGAAAAAAGGATGCGCCGCCACATCCTTTTTTCGGGGAGTTATTACTAAAAAAATCATCAAAAAAATTATTTTAAGTATTAGTTATTTAAATTCAAATAACTTTTTAGAAATTAACTAGCTCTTATTATTTACTATGAGATAATAGTATAATAAAAAACTTAAATTAACCTTAATTTCTAATATTTTACTCTACAATATACTCATGTTCTCTTAATGCATTTTTTGCATCTTCTAAATTTTCTTTTTTTACTAGTATATAATCAGTATCGTATGTAGACAATGCACAAATGCCGACTTTAGTTTCTGCAAGTATTGTAGATAATTTAGATATTATCCCTATAAGTGAAAAATCAATTTGTCCCTCTATTTTAAATGCAATCCACCCCTCATCAATATCGGTACAATTATTTGGTATAGATTGCATTTCACAAACTATTGAATGTTCGTCATCCGTTTTTCCTATAAATAAAAATTCATCTTCTAAGTTAATTTGTGAAAAATCTTTTACCTTGCATATTGCAAATTCTTTGTCAATAATTCTTAATTTCATATACCCTCCTACAAACTTTATAATTTATAATCCCTAAAAAAATTATCCTAATATGTATTATTACTACTTATTAGGATAATTTCTTATTTTTATTATATTTTATTTTTATATTGTAATAAAATTTTTATTCGTATTTTTTTACTTTTACGCTATTTCTTTTTGAATTTCATTATTTTTAGTACTAGACTTTATCTCTCTAACTAAAAATACAGTTATAATTATAGCCGCCAAAATATCAGCTATAGGTTGACTCATCCATACACCTTTCATCTCCATAAATCTAGGAACTACGCTTATTATAGGTATAAACAGTATAACTTGTCTAAGTAATGTAAGGAACATTGATTGTTTTATTTTTCCGATAGATTGGAAATATATTGGTCCTAGCACACATACTCCTAGAAGTGGTAATGTCATAAGATATATTTTCATTCCATCTAAACATATTTTTTCTAATACTGCATCTTTAGTAAAGATATTTACAAACATATTTGGGAAAAATCTAGTAAGTAAAAATCCTCCAAATAAAAATACAAATGCTGCAAACATTCCTTGAAGTAGTATTTTCTTCGTCCTTTCGTATTCTTTTGCTCCAAAATTATACGCGATTAAAGTTTGCATACCTTGACTAAGTCCGTATATAGGCATTAAAAACATTAAGTTTATAGAAGTTATTGTAGTCATTGCTCCTATTGCCAAATCTCCACCATAACTTTGTAAGAATTTATTTGTAACAAGGTGTATAGAACCTGTTACAACTTCCATACAAAATGGAGTTATTGATATAGTTAATATTGCAATTACCGCTTCTTTTTTTAATCTTATATTTTTAAGTCTAAGTTTTAGATTTGAATTACCTTTTGTAAAGTAATAAGTCGTCCATATAAAGTTTATAAGCTGGCATATAACTGTTCCAATTGCCGCTCCTTTTATTCCAAATCCAAAATAGAATATAAATAATGGATCAAATACTAAATTTAATAAAGAACAGACTATCATAATTGTAGCAGCTAGTTTTGGTCTGCCATCTGCTCTTATCGCTCCATTTAAACTAAATCCAGATAAATTTACTACAGCACCTAATAAAATTACGCCCATGTAGTCTTTTGCATATGGTAGAGTTTTTGCACTAGCGCCAAATGCATATAAAATTTGGTCTATAAAGACTAAACCTAAGACCATAATTACAAATCCACCTAAAAGCTCTAGCGCAAATGTATTTCCAAGAAGTCTTTCAGCTTCTTCTTTGTCTTTTGCTCCCAATTTTATCGATATATTAGTGCTTCCTCCGACAGATACAGCCACACCAAATGCACCGATTAATGTAAATAGTGGCATAGTCACCCCTAAACCTGATATTGCATATGCTCCAACTCCATCCATAGAGCCTATAAATGCTCTATCGACTGTATTGTATAAACAAGTTACAAGCATAGCCAGGATAGCAGGAATTGAGTATTTAACTAATAATTTACTTATATTGTCTTTTGCTAAATTCTCCATCTTATCTCCTATCTAACCATATCATAAGTTATACAAACTGGTTTTTTAGTTCTAGGATCTGTAACAATCTCACTATCTATATTGAATAATTCTCTAAGATTTTCTTTTGTCATAACTTCTTCAGCCGTACCCTTACAGCATATTTTACCTTTTTTAACACCTATCATATGGTCTGCAAATCTAGCAGCATTATTAAGCTCATGTATAACCATAACTATTGTCGTGTTGTATTTTTTGTTTAATTCATCTAACACTTCTAATACTTCTAATTGATGAGCTAAGTCTAAGTAAGTTGTAGGCTCATCTAAAAGAAGTATATCTGTTTGTTGTGCTAAAGCCATAGCAATCCACGCTCTTTGTCTTTGGCCACCAGATAAATCTTCTATTTTTCTATCTCTAAATTCTGATATTCCTGTCGCTTTTAAAGCCCAGTCTACTATCTCTTTATCTTCTTGTTTGTTGTTTTTAAATCCACTTTGATGTGGAAATCTTCCGTAAGCTATTAACTCCTCAACAGTAAGTCCTCCTGGTGCTTGTGGGCTTTGAGGTAAAACAGCCATATTTTTTGCTATTTCTTTTGAACTTTGTTCATTTATATTTTTAGAATTTATATATATGTCTCCGCTCTTTGCTTTTAAAATTCTAGCTATTGTTTTAAGAATTGTAGATTTACCACATCCATTTGCTCCAATGATTGTAGTAATCTTTCCTTTTGGTATTTCTAAATTTAAATCTTCAACTATATTTACATTGCCATAAGCTATATTTACATTTTTAGTTTCTATTGAATTCATAGTTATATTCCTCCTTCTAAATATTCATTTACTTAATCAGCTTTTAACATTAAGTAGATGAAATAAGGTACACCAATTACTGAAACAACTAGTCCAACTGGTATTTCAAGTGGGGCAAATATATTTCTAGCAATTGTATCTGATGCTAATAAAATAAACGCACCTACTAATGATGCAACAGGTATTAACTTTTTATGAGCTGGTCCAACTAATTTACGTGCAATATGTGGAGATACTAGCCCTAAAAATGCTATACTTCCTGCAACTGATGTAGCAACACCTGCTAAAACAACTGCAACTACTATCATTATTCTTCTTTCTTTTTCAACTTCAAGTCCAAGACCTGTCGACATTTCATCTCCTAGATTTAATACATCTAAATCTCTTGACTTATAAAATGCAAAAGAACCAAATAAAATTACAAATGGAGCAATTATATAAACGTATTTCCATGTTGCTCCCCATATACTACCGTTTGTCCACGCTACAACTCTATTAAATTCTTGTGTAGTAAATTTTAATTGGAAAACTGTAAGTAATGCTAGAAATGCAGTATTTATTCCAATCCCGATTAATAATAAACGAGATGAATTTATACCTTTATTCCACGCCAATGCATATATTAAAAATGCGCCAAATAATGCACCACAAAGTGCAACAAATGGCATTGTATATATCGTAAAATTGCTTATTCCGTCATATACATTTCCGTTTAAGAAATATATATACATAACTACAAATAATGCAGCACCTGAATTTATCCCTAATATACCTGCATCAGCTAAATCATTTTTAGTGACACCTTGTAGGATAGTCCCTGCAATTGCTAAAGCAATCCCTATTAAAATCGCCATAAGTATTCTAGGTAATCTCAGTCTAAATATTACTATTTCTTGATTTTTTGTACCAAGACCAACAAGAGTTTTAATAACATCTGTCGGTGTTAATGTTGAAGAACCCATATTTAAACTTATTACAAATGTTGCAAATATAAGCCCTATTAGAACTAGTGATATAATCATAAATCTTTTATTTTTTTTCATATTATTTCACTTCCTTTCTAATAAGATATATAAATACCGGTACACCTAATAGCGCAGTTAGTGATCCTATTGGTGTTTCATAAGGTGGATTTATAAGTCTTGATATTACGTCACTGTAGACTATTAATACAGAACCAAGTACAAATGAACATGGTATTATATATTTAAAATCAACACCTACTAATTTTTTAGCTATTTGAGGTATTATAAGACCTACAAATATTATATTTCCAGCTACAGAAACTGACGCTCCTGTAAGTAATATTACTATTACAAGTGATATAAATCTTGTGCGATTTGTATTTTCTCCAAGACCAATGGCAACATCCTCTCCTAAGCTAAGGATTGTTATTCTCTTTGCCATAACCATCGCACATACCATACCGATTATGCCGACGATAAATAATAATTTAACACCTTCCCAATTAACACCGATAAATCCACCATTTATCCAGAAACTTAATTGTTGAGATAAGTTAAAGTACATCGCTGCACCTGTAGCTAGTGATATTAATAATGTTCCAAGTGCTGTCCCTGCTAATGTAAGTTTTATTAGGTCAGTTTTCCCCATAGATCTCGAACTTACAAAATAAACAAATAACCCACTTATACTAGCTCCTAAAAATGCAAATATCATAAGTGAAAATCCACCTATAACTATATTTGAATTTACTTGTTGTAATACTAGAGCTATTGCTACCATAAATGTAGCACCTTGAGTTATACCTATAACTGATGGTTCAGCTATAGGATTTCGAGTAATCCCCTGCATAATCGCACCTGATACTGCTAAAAATCCTCCAACTAATACACCAGCAAGTGCTCTTGGTATTCTTACATCTCGTATAATTTTTGAATTTATATCGTTTCCTTGTCCAAATAAACTATTTATCATAGTTGAAAAATCTATATCTTTTGCCCCTATTGATACTGATAAAAATATTCCTAGAGACAATAACAATAATCCACAAATAATTAAAATATATGAATTTCTTCTATTTGAATTAGCCAAATTCAACCCTCCTTTTTTTGAATTTTCTAATTTATATCTTAAAATCAAATTAGGTGAATAAATATAATTTATCCACCTAATCTAAAAATAATCTTTATTTTATGCTACATTAAAGCATTTTTTACTTCGTCTAATAATAATTTTCTTCCCATTGGATTATAAGCTTGTGAGAAGAATGGACTTGCATCTAAGAATACATAGTTTCCATCTTTTACAGCTCTTATTTCATTAAATACGCTGTTTTTAGCTAAATCTTGTTTGTCAGATGCCATACCTATCACTATTATGTTATCTGCATCTATTTCTGAAAGTCCTTCTATACTTACAGTTGGAAGTGTTATACTATCTTGTTCTGGCATATTTGCTGGTTGTTTAAGACCCATATCATCTTTTAAGATAGTTCCCATTCCACCTTCAGAGAATATCATAAATTGTCCAGAAGATGCTAAAGCTACTACATAAGATTCGTCACCTTTTGCTTTCTTTATTTCATCTCCTATTTTTTTAGCTTCTGCATAATAGTTATCTAACCAAGTTTGTGCTTCATCTTCTTTATCAAATAATGCAGCTACTTGTTTTAAGTTTGCTTCCCAATCATTTGAACAATCTTTAAGCATTACAACTGGCGCTATTTCTTTTAATTCATCGTACATTTTTTCTTGTCTTGGCGCCATTATTATTAAGTCTGGATTAGCTTCTATTATAGCTTCTATATCCATAGTATCCATCATTGAATGTCCAACTACTTTTGTATCTTTGAAAGTTTCTTTCATGTATGATGGTACATTTTCTGTATCGTAAGAATCTACGTTAGCAGTTGCCACTGGAACGTATCCTAATATAGCTAATTCTTCACTACTTCCTGAAATATCAACTATACGTTTTGGATTTGCAGGTATTTCTACATCTCCTTTTTCAGTTTTTACAACTCTTGTTTCAGCTTTGTCTGCTGATTCGTTGTTACTTGAACAACCTGTTAATACTGATAATGATAGTATTGCTACTAACATTAACACTAATGATTTAAGTTTTCTCATTTTTCCCTCCATGATGATTAAATTAGTGATGAATGGAGATTGATAATAATTCTCAATCCCTATGGTTAGATTATATCAAAATTTCCTACTAATTCAATAGGAAATAACTAATTCCATCATTTACCTAAGTCGTAATTTCCATATTATCTATATATAAACAAAAAAAGTAAGGATAATCACAATTTTATGATCATCCTTACTTTTTTTAATATTTATATTAAGAATATAACTCGTCTTTTACACCTAAATTATTTTTATTATTTGATTTATAAAGTTTTTTACTTTTATTTAAAATAACAAAAATTGAAAGCAGTATTATACCTTTAAAAATACTACTTATGCTTATACTCCACCATATACCGTTTATTCCAAGTATATCTGGTTTACTAAGTACAATTGCCATAGGTATCCTAGCTAAATTTAATACTATACTTGTTACTGAAGGTATATATGTCCTTCCTAACCCCTTAAGTATTCCTGTAATAGTTATTTCTATACACATTAATAGTTGAGAATATCCAAGGATTTTTAAATAATCTACACCTTTTATTATTGCATCTGGCTCATTTATAAATGCTCTAAATATTATATCGCCTAAAAATACTAAAACTAATGTAGTTATACTTCCCCATATTAAAGCGCCTATTAATCCGATTTTACTTCCTTTATTTATTCTGTCAAATTTATATGCTCCATAATTTTGTCCTGTAAAAGTAGACAATGCTGAGGCAAATCCATCAGCACTCATCCAAGATATAGATTCTATTTGTGAACCTACCTTTTGAACAGCTACTGCTACTGGTCCAAAAGATGCAACAATTACTCCCATAGCCATAGATATAAGAGTGAATAATGCATTTTGAATAGCTACTGGCAAACCTAGCTTATATAAAGTTTTAAAGTATTCTAACTCTATATTTCTAAAGTATTTAACTTTAAAATACTCTATTTTATTTTTTATTATATACCCTACAAATACACAAGTAACGATTATTTGTGCTGTTATTGTAGCAATACCTGCTCCATTTGTTCCTAAAGCATCAATAGGTCCAAATCCGAAAATTAGCAGTGGGTCTAAAATAATATTAGCTATAAGTCCTATTGTGTTAATCCTAAATGGTATAGAACTATTTCCAAGACCTATAAAGATCGATGTGAATACAGGATTTATAAAATAAAAAATCATTCCTATAGCAAGTATAACTAAATACTGTCTAGACATTGTGATTACTTCTAAATCGCCTAAATTAAATATATCTATTAATTGCTTATTAAATAGAATTAATACTAAAGTATAAGTTATTGATAAAAATACATTTAACTCTATAGATGATTTTATGTAAGATTTAACTTCCTTTGTATTTTTCTCTCCCATACTTTGAGCTACTTTTACTTCTCCACCAATTTTTGAAAACATAACAAATGCCATTGCAAGCCAAGGATAAAACCCTGCTGTTCCAACTGCTGCTACCGAGTTACTACCATTTTTTCCAACCCACATCATATCGATTAAATTGTATGCAATTTGAATAAATGATGTAGCCATTATAGGGATAGCTATTTTCACTAGTTTTTCGACTATCCCACCTTCTGTCAAATCAATTTTTTTATCCATTTCTCCTCCAAATTTTAATATTTTACTTTAAATATCTTATTTATATGTATAAATATAATATCTTCTGTATTTACTTAAAATCCCAAAGATTTTAAGTCTAATTTACTAGCTGATACAAGAACTAATACAACTCCTATTATAAAAGCTATTAAAATTATCATTTTTACATAATTGTTAACTTTAACTTTATTTCTAACTTGATACATTATCATAAATCCAAAACTTATTATGCTTATTAAAATTGCCATTGCACCTACAGTAAGTACAAATCCAGTCATTAATAAATTATTTGCATCCATGTATTACTACCTCCTAATTACTAAAAATGTAATTACTATTTTATCATAAGTTTTGTATATAATGAATAAACATAAAAAGGCTGTCGATTTATTTTAATTCGACAGCCTTATATATTTAACTTGTTTGTGTTTCTTCTTTTTTCTTTTTAATATGTTTTCCAACAATCTCATTTACATCAGTTATTGTAACAAAAGCAGAATAATCATCAGCTGCTACTATTCTTTTAAGCTCAGGTATTTCTATTCTTGTTACTACTGCATATAATACAACCTTTTTCCCACTTATCAATCCTTCGCCTTCTAGCATTGTAACTGTTCTTCCCAAATGTTTATATATACTATTTGCTATTTCTTCTCCATGATTAGTTATAATCATAGCCGCCTTTGCTTGTTCAAATCCCTCAGATACCATATCGATAATCTTAAAAGTAATAAAATATGTCAATATTGAGTAAAGAGCTCTATCCCATCCAAATAAAAATCCTGCAGTTGAATATATGAAGAAATTTAAAAACATTACTACTTGCCCTACAGAAAATGATGTCTTTTTATTTATTAATATGGCAACTACTTCTGTTCCATCTAAACATGCACCAAATTTTATAACAAATCCAACACCTATTCCTAGAAGTAATCCACCGAATACTGTTGCCAAAAGAACATCATTAGTTAGCTCGGGTACTGGTTTAAGTTCTTCTAATAAAAGAGATAATACAATCATTGCATAAGCTGCTTTTATCAAAAAACTCTTTCCTAATTGTTTATATCCTAAAATTAAAAACGGTATATTTAAGACAAAGGTAAGAACACTTAATTTAATTTTCGTTATATAACTGACCATAATGGATATACCTATTATTCCACCATCAATTATATTGTTTGGTACCAAAAATATTTCTAGAGCTATTGCAGCAAGTGTAGCTCCAACTGTGATAAGTAAGAAAGAAAGGAAATTATTTAATAACGTTTTATTTTTACTGCTACTTGTCATTATTATCCCCCTTTTCTTATTTAATAAAATAATAAGTTGTTTTAGTTGATTTTGCTTAAATTTATTTTGTATTTTTAAATACACTATATTTTGTCTACTTAATTTATAATTCCATTTATTTTCTTAAAAACCCTTCTTATATTTAGTTTTTTTACAAAATTTTAACATTTTCGACTATTATTGATTCAAAATTATAAATTAGCTTGTTTTTTAATATGAAATAAAATTTATTAAGATTTAGTTTGATAAGTTTATTAATATTTTCATACGTATAAATTGATATTAGAAATGATCTAAACATAAATAGCA
>NZ_JADPET010000170.1 GCF_015667935.1 Clostridium sp. 1001270J_160509_D11
ATTCATTTTTAATAAATAAAGTGCTAGAATAAAAAACATAAATAATATAAAAATATTAGGAGATGATTTAAATTATGGGGAATTATAATGTATATCTTCCAAGTTATTCAGTAGGAGCAGGATGTTATAAAGAAATTCCAAATGTAGCTCGTAGACTTGGCAAAAAAGCAGTTGTAATTGGGGGAAGAACAGCTATAGAAAAAGCAAAAGATGCTTTATTAGATGGTATAGCAGGTTCTGATATACAAATAGTAGATTTTATAGTATACGGTGATGATTCTACTTATGAAAATGTAGATAAATTAGTATCAGATGAAAGAGTAAGAAATGCCGATATTATATTTGGTGTTGGTGGAGGTCGTGCTGTAGATACTTGTAAAGTTGTAGCAGACAAATTGGACAAACCATTATTTACTTTCCCAACCTTAGGCTCAAATTGTGCAGCAGTTACTGCAATATGTGTTATGTATAACGAAGATCACACATTTAAAGATTATTATTACTTAGATAAACCAGCAGACCATACTTTCATAGATACACAAATAATAGCAGAATCACCAGAAGATTTATTCTGGGCAGGTATTGGTGATGCTTTATCAAAGGAATGTGAAGCTGTTTATTCATCACAAGGAGTAAATTTAGACCATACACCACTTATGGGTGTTGGGATAAGTAAAGTCTGTACAGAACCTCTTATAAAATACGGTAAAAAAGCACTAGAAGACTGCAAAAATAATACAGAGTCTGAAGAATTAAAACAAGTAGTGCTTGATATAATAATAAGTACAGGTTTAGTTTCAAACTTAACTACAACAGAAAGTGACTACTATTACAACAGTTCACTAGCACATGCATTTTACAACGGTTCAACATTAGTAGAAGGAGCAAGAGGACTACATGGTGAGGTTGTCTCATTCGGTGTATTAACACTTCTTACTTGTGCTGGAGAAATACAAAAAAGAAATGAAATAGCTGAATTTAACAAAGAATTAGGACTTCCAGTTTGTTTAGCTGATTTAGGAATAGATAAAAGTGGAATACAAACAATAGTAGACAAAGCAGTGACTTTAGTTGAATGGAATGCTATAAAAGATAGAGTTACAAAAGATATGTTTGCAAAAGCAATATCTGACTGTGACGATTATGGAATGACTTTAAAATAATTTTAAATTATAGATTAAATAGTACTGAAAACAATTTTTTTAGTACTATTTTTTTGCCCAATATATCCATATTGTTGAAATTTAAGAGTTTTAAGACATGATTTTTAAAGCTGCCCAATATATATTAATACTGAGATAAATTACTTGTATTAATATTAGTTAGTGTTAATATTGGGTACACATATAAGCTCTATTATTATCTAAAGTTAAAAAAATAAAGTACAATGATTTTAGTATATAAATAAATTAAATAGGAGAAAGTTTTATGAGAGAGAAATTGATGAGATTTATGCAAGGAAGGTATGGAATTGACCAATTTAATAACTTTTTAATGAAATTATTTATAGGAGAATTTATAATATATTTCTTATTTAGAAGGTTAATACCAGGCTTATCAGTAGCTATGTACTACTTAAGTTTAGCGACGCTGATTTATACTTATTATAGAATGTTCTCTAGAAATATATATAAAAGAGCAAGTGAAAATCAAAACTTTTTAAATAAGACAGCTAATATTAGAAAAAAGATAAATAATCAAAAAAGTATATTAAAACAAAGAAAAGTTTATCGTATATATAAATGCCCAACGTGCAAACAAAAAGTAAGAGTTCCAAGAGGAAGAGGAAAAATAAATATTCACTGCCCAAAATGTGACACTTATTTTATTAAAAGGAGCTAAAGATGTTTGGATATGTTCTTATCAACAAAGAGGAACTTAAATTTAAAGAATACGACGTATATAAATCATATTATTGTGGTCTGTGTCAAACACTAAACAACAGAAGTGGACGATTTGCCCAATTGACATTAAACTACGATATGACATTTTTACAACTTTTGTTGACAGGACTTTATGAACCTAAGACAAAACTAGAAAATTTTAGATGTAAGATACATCCATTTAAAAAGAGCATAAAAAGAAGAAATGAAATTACAGATTATATAGCTGATATGAATTTATTTTTAGCTTATTTAAACTGTATAGACGATTGGGAAGACGAGAAAAAATTAAGTCGAAAAATCTACACTATAATAGTAAAAAATAAGGTTAAAAAAATAAAAAAACAGTATCCAGAGAAAACTGCAAAACTTGAAGCTATATTAAAAAAATCTAGTGAATATGAAAAAAAGAAAGAATACGATATAGATAAGATTTCGTCTTACTCAGGAGAATTGATGAGTGAGTTATTTTTATATAAAGAAGATGAGTGGAAGCAAACCCTGTCAAGAATGGGATTTTTCCTTGGTAAATATATATACATCATAGATGCATATGAAGATATTGAAAAGGATTTAAAAAAGGGGAATTACAATCCTTTTTCAGAAATATATCAAAATGAAGATTTTGATGATTTTGTAAATCAGATATTGACTATGATGATTTCAGAATGTGCGAGGGAATTTGAAGAGCTTCCTATTATTGAAGATGTAGATATTTTGAGAAATATATTATATTCGGGAGTATGGGCAAAATTCCAATCAATTAGAAATAAGAGAAAACAAGTGGAGGAAAAAACAGATGACTGATCCTTATCAGGTCTTGGGTGTATCTAGGGATGCCTCAAAAGAAGAAATAAAAAAAGCATATAGAAAATTAAGTAAAAAATATCATCCAGATGCTAATATAAATAATCCAAACAAAGAACAATATGAAGAAAAATTTAAAGAAATTCAACAAGCCTACCAAACAGTAATGAAGATGAAAAATGGTGGCTCAAATACATCTGGAGGATATGGATATGGAAATTCTTCAAGTCCAGGTGGTTATAGAAATAGCAACTATGGCGGATACACAGATAACGCTGGAGGTTATGGCAATCAACAAGATTTTGGTGACTTTGAAGACTTTTTCAGAGCATTTGGATTTGATACAGGAAGACAAGAACAAGGCGGATATAATCCGAACTTCAACCAAGAAGAAGATGTGCATTTAAGAGCAGCACTTAATTATTTTAATAATGGATATTACAATGAAGCTCGAAATGTACTTGATAATATAGAAAATAGAACATCTAAATGGTACTACTACAGTGCCAATGTTAATTATAAATTAGGCAATAATATAAAAGCACTTGAAGAAGCAAAAATAGCTCTTAATATGGAGCCAAATAATATTCAATATAGAAGATTAGTAGATGTACTTGAAGGTAGAGGAAATTGGTACAATCAACAACAAAGGACATATGGATATTCGACTGGGGGATTAGATGATTATTGTTGCAAGCTTTGTATGTTAAACCTTGCGTGCAATATTTGTTGTAATGGTATGGTATGTTGCTGATAATTAGAAAGGTAGGAGGCAGTTAAGGTGAGCAAAATAATTGGGATTGATTTAGGAACAACAAATTCATGTGTAGCAGTTATGGAAGGTGGTTCTCCAACAATTATAGCTAATGCAGAAGGTTTTAGAACTACACCATCAGTAGTTGCTTTTTCAAAAAATAGGGAAAGATTAGTTGGTGATACAGCTAAGAGACAAAGTATCACAAATACAGATAGAACTATTTCATCTATAAAACGCCATATAGGAACTAACTATAGCGTAAAAATAGATGGCAAAAAATATACTCCAGAAGAAATCTCTGCAATGATTCTGATGAAGTTAAAAAAAGATGCAGAAAGCTATTTGGGAGAGCCTGTTACAGAAGCTGTAATAACAGTACCTGCATATTTTAATGATTCGCAAAGAAAAGCTACTAGTGATGCTGGAAAAATAGCAGGCCTAGAAGTAAAACGTATAATAAATGAGCCGACTTCTGCAGCACTTTCATATGGACTAGATAACGAATCATCACAAAAGATAATGGTATATGATTTAGGTGGAGGAACTTTTGATGTATCTATAATTGAAATAGGAGATGGAGTTATCGAAGTTCTTGCGACTTGTGGAGATAATCATCTTGGGGGAGATGACTTTGACAAGCAAGTATCTGATTATCTAATATCAGAATTTAAGAAAAATGAAGGAATTGACTTAACTAAAGATATTGTAGCAGTTCAAAGGGTTAGAGAAGAAGCTGAAAAAGCAAAAAAAGAACTTTCAACAGCTATGACAACTAATATAAATCTGCCATTTATAGCAGTTGGAAAAGACGGACCAAAACATATGGATATAACACTTACTAGGGCTAAATTTGACGAGCTTACTTATGATTTAGTTGAAAGAACTGTTATACCTGTGAAAAATGCCCTAAATGATGCTGGTGTATCGACAAGTGAAATTAGCAAGGTATTATTAGTTGGAGGTTCAACAAGAATTAAAGCTGTCCAAGAAAAAGTAAAACAAATAACAGGAAGAGAGCCTAGTAAAAACTTAAATCCAGATGAGTGTGTTGCATTAGGTGCCGCTATCCAAGGTGGAAAATTATCAGGAGACCCAAGTTTAAATGAGGTTTTACTGCTTGATGTAACTCCATTATCTCTTTCAATTGAGACTATGGGAGGAGTATCGACAAGACTTATAGAAAGAAACTCTACTATTCCTACAAAATACAGTCAAATATTTACTACAGCAGCAAATTTCCAAACATCTGTAGATATAAAAGTATTACAAGGTGAGAGAAAATTTGCTAAAGACAACAAAATGATCGGCGAATTTAAATTAAAAGGAATAAAGAGAGCTATGAGGGGTATTCCTCAAATTGAAGTTACTTTTGAAATAGATGCAAATGGAATACTAAATGTATCAGCTAAAGACCTTAAAACAGGAAACAGCCAAAGTATAACAATAACGGCAAGTTCAAACTTATCAGACGAAGATATAGAAAAAGCAATAAGAGATGCACAATCTTATGAATCAGAAGATAATAAAAAGAAAGAATACATTGATATAATAAATGATGCTGAGTCACTTGTTTATAAAGTAGAGCAAGGTCTTGATACTTCAAAATCTGGTTTAGACAGAAGTAAAAAGTCTGAAATAAAAGGCAATTTAAGAAATCTAAAAAGATTAGTTAGAAAAGCAAAACCAGATAAAATCAACAATACAAAGATAAGTGAAATTAGACAAGTAAAAGACGATTTAGAAAATAGTGCAAGAGAGATTATATAACAAAATATATATTTAGATTTAATATATCAACTATAAATTAATTTAAATACGAATAATAGATGAAATGAATATTTTAAAAATCAAAATAAAATGTCGAAAAATCTATTGACAATTATCTTATACTCATATATTATTAATAGCATAACAAGTGAACAAACTCTTATCAAGAGTGGTGGAGGGACTGGCCCTGTGAAACCCGGCAACCAATATTTAAAATATATGGTGCTAAATCCTGCAACTTTTAAGTTGAAAGATGAGTATAAGCTGATTACAATTGCCTAAGTTTATACTTAGGCTTTTTTTATACTTAAAATGATTAAACTTAAAATAAAAATATATCTGTTACAGAGTGGGCTTTTTATAAGCTAACTAGAGTGGTACCGCGAGAATACAACCTCGTCTCTAATTTTTAGAGA
>NZ_JADPET010000171.1 GCF_015667935.1 Clostridium sp. 1001270J_160509_D11
AATCAATAGCAGATGCAAAAAAAGCGGCAGAGTCTATAGATGCATATTTATATGGTAAAGAATTAAAATATAAAAAGACAGGGGGTAAATACAATGAGACTCTTAACATTTAAAGGAGGGATACATCCTCCATATAACAAAGAGTATACAAACAAAGTGGCTCTAGCAAAGGCCGAGGCTCCAAAGATTGTTTACATTCCTCTTCAACAACATATAGGTGCTCCAGCAAAACCTATAGTAGAAAAAGGTGATGAGGTTAAAAAAGGTCAAATGATAGGGCAAGCAGGTGGCTTCGTTTCGGCAAATGTTCACTCATCAGTTTCTGGTAAAGTTATAGACATAGCAATGCATGAAGTTCCAGGTGGAATGGGACAGTGTATTGTAATAGAAAATGACTTTAAAGAGGAACTTCATGAAAGCGTTAAACCACATGGAGATTTAAGTGATCTACAACCAAAAGAAATTATAAAAATTATACAAGATGCAGGTATTGTTGGTATGGGTGGTGCAACATTCCCAACACATGTAAAATTATCTCCACCACCAGATTCAAAAATAGACGTTATTATATTAAATGGTGCTGAATGTGAACCATACTTAACTGCTGACCACAGATTAATGGTTGAACATCCAGAAGATGTAGTATTTGGTATAAGAGCAGTTATGAAAGCATTAGATGTGCATAAAGGATATATCGGTATAGAAGTAAATAAACCAGATGCAATAGAAGCAGTTACTAAAGCGGCTGAAGGATATTCAGAAGTAGAAGTAGTTGGTTTAGAAATAAAATATCCACAAGGTGCAGAAAAACAACTTATATATGCATGTACAGGCGGAAGAGAAGTCCCATCAGGTGCATTACCAGCAGCTGCAGGAGCAGTAGTTACAAATGTTGGTACGGCAGCACAAATAGCCAAATCAATAAAAACAGGACTACCTTTAGTAGAAAGAATAACTACTATCACAGGAGATGCAATAAAAGAACCTAAAAACTTAATAACTAAAGTCGGGACACCAATATGTGAAATAATAGATCAATGTGGTGGATTTAAAGATGGTATAACAGTAGGTAAAGTTATATTAGGTGGGCCTATGATGGGTAACACTCAATATACTACTCAGGCTGCAAGTACAAAAGGTACTTCAGGTATATTATGTTTATCAGAAGAAAAAGCTAGATTACCTGAGCCAACAAATTGTTTAAGATGTGGTAGATGTACAGAAGTCTGTCCAGCATTTTTACAACCATTATATATAAGTGCCAACTCGCTTAAAGGTGATTTTGATAAAGCAGAAGAACATAGAGCACTTGATTGTATAGAATGTGGTTCATGTTCGTTTATATGTCCAGCTAGAAGACCTTTAGTTGAATCAATAAGAAATGCTAAACGTCAAATTCAAGCAAAACGTAGAAAAGCACAAGCACAAGCTCAAGCAAAAGCAGCAAAATAAATAACGGGGGGAAATAAACATGGAAAATAAGTTTATAGTGTCATCATCACCTCATATTAGAAGTAATGAAGATACTTCTTATATAATGAAACAAGTCATATTCGCTCTTGTACCAGCAGCACTTGCTGGATTGTGGTATTTTAGAGCAAGCGCATTATATGTTATGTTTTTCTGTATATTAGGGACAGTCGGTTCTGAATATATATGGGAAAAAATAACTAAGCAAAAAAGTACTATTGGAGATTTTTCAGCAGTAGTAACAGGATTATTATTAGCATTTAACGTTCCAGCTTCACTTCCATGGTGGATGTGTCTATTAGGAGGAGTATTTGCAATAGTAGTTGTAAAAATGATGTTTGGTGGAATAGGTAACAATTTTGTTAACCCAGCTTTAGCAGCAAGAGCATTCTTACTTGCATCATTCCCAGTTCCAATGACTAAATGGACTCAAACAGGAGTTAACTGGGTAAGTACTACATCTGCAGCAGATGCAGTGACAACAGCAACTCCACTTAGCTTCTTAAAATCAGGGGCAGCAGGTCTACAAGGATTAGCAGACAATAATATATCTATGATGGATTTACTAGTAGGTAATATAGGTGGATGCGTTGGTGAAACATGTGCAATCTTATTATTACTAGGTGGTATTTATTTAATATATAAAGGAATTATAAGTTATATTATGCCGCTATGTTATCTAGCAACAATATTTATATTAACTTTCTTATTAGGTGGATTTAATATTCAATTTGCAGTAAGTGAAATATTAGCAGGTGGTGTTATGCTAGGTGGTTTCTTTATGTTAACTGACTATACAACATCTCCAATGACTAAAAAGGGACAAATTATATATGCAGTTCTTGCTGGTATAATATGTTCAGTAATTAGATTATATGGTGGATATCCAGAAGGATGTTCATATTCAATATTATTAGCAAACGTTATGACACCGCTTATAGACAAGTACGTTAATAACAGAGTATTTGGGGAGGTGGCTAAATAATGGGCAAAGATATGTTTAAATTAGGACTAAACTTATTAATAATAAGTGCAATAGCGGCTTTATTATTAGCATTTACTAATAACGTAACAGCAGATACAATAGCAAAAAGAAATGAACAAGCAAATGCAGAAGCTAGAAAATTAGTTTTAGAATCTGCTCAAGATTTTGAAGAAGTAAAAGATGCAAAGACTGATAACTCTAAAGGAGTTAAAGTTTCAGAAATATATGAAGCAAAAGATGCATCTGGAAATACTGTAGGATATACTCTAAAAGTTTTACCATCTGGTTATGGTGGAACAATAGAATTAATGGTAGGTATCGATTCTGCTAATGGTCAAGTATCAGGTATAAATGTTGTAAGTAACTCAGAAACAGCAGGTCTTGGTGCTAAAGCAACTGACCCAGAATTTAGTGATCAATATAAAGGAAAACCACTTGAAGAACTTTCAGTTCTTAAAAATGGAACTCCTGGTGATACTGAAATAAAAGCAATATCTGGAGCTACTATAACTTCTACAGCAGTAACTAACGGTGTAGATGCAGCAATCGAAGTTTACAATAACTCTTTAAAATAATCGATAGGGGGATTTTAAGATGAATCTAGGAAAAGTTTTTAAAAATGGTATTATCGACGAGAATCCAACCTTTGTACAAGTAATAGGGATGTGTCCTACTTTAGCAGTTACAAGTGCAGCAATAAATGGATTAGGGATGGGCCTTTCAACAACAGTAGTTTTAGCTTGTTCAAATGTAGCGATATCATTACTTAGAAAAGTAATACCAGATAAAATAAGAATACCAGCGTTCGTAGTTGTTATAGCTACTTTCGTTACAATAGTACAAATGCTTTTAAAAGCATATATACCATCACTTGATAAAGCACTTGGATTATATATTCCGTTAATAGTTGTTAACTGTATAATACTTGCTCGTGCCGAAAGTTTTGCATCTAAAAATGGAGCTGTTGCTTCTGCAGTAGATGGTTTAGGTATGGGGCTTGGATTTACTTTAGCTCTTACAATATTAGGAGCAGTTAGAGAAATATTAGGAGCAGGTGCAATATTTGGAGTAAGCTTATTTGGAGCTTCTTATCAACCAGCTTTATTATTCATATTACCTCCAGGAGCATTCTTAACATTAGGAATCTTGATGGCAATATTTAATAAAGTTACAAAGAAAAGTGCTTAATTTTTAGGAGGGAAATATTATGAATTATATTCTTTTATTACTAAGCATTGTCCTTGTTAACAACGTTATAACATCACAATTCTTAGGTATATGTCCTTTCTTAGGTGTTTCTAAGAAAGTAGATACAGCAGCAGGTATGGGAGCTGCGGTTACATTCGTTTTAGCCCTAGCTTCTTTAATAACATATTTTATACAAATGATATTAGTTAAAACAGGAACTGAATATTTACAAACTATAGCATTTATACTTGTTATAGCTTCAATAGTTCAGTTTGTTGAGATGGCACTTAAAAAAATGAGTCCATCTTTATATCAAGCATTAGGTGTTTATCTACCTCTTATAACTACAAACTGTGCAGTTTTAGGTATAGCACTTGTTAATGTTCAAAAAAACTACAATATATTAGAAACATTAATAAACGGTACTGGTGCAGGGTTAGGTTTTACATTAGCAATAGTTTTATTCGCAGGAATCAGAGAAAGATTAGAACTTGCAGATATTCCAGAAGCATTTCAAGGATTTCCTATAACATTAATATCTGCAGCATTAATGTCAATAGCTTTCTTAGGATTTACAGGATTAATAAAATTATAAAAACAGGGGGTGAAGTATTGTGGAAATATTAAAAGCAGTAATATTATTGGGAATCATGGGATTAATATTTGGTGCTGTATTAGCTTTTGCTGCACAAAAATTCGCAGTTGAAGTTGATGAAAGAGAAGCCAAAATACTTGAAGTACTTCCTGGAGCAAACTGTGGTGGTTGTGGATACCCAGGTTGTGGTGGTGTAGCAGCTGCAATAGTAAAAGGCGAAGCACCTGTCAATGCATGTCCAGTTGGTGGAGCAGCAGTAGCTGCAAAAATCGGTGAAATAATGGGCGTTGCAGCAGAAACAGGGGAAAGACAGGTTGCACATGTTATGTGTAAAGGTAGTTGTTCAAGTGCAGCAAACAAATATGAATATCAAGGGATACAAGATTGTAGAGCAGCAGCGGCATTAATTGGAGGAGCAAAATCATGTAGTTTTGGTTGTTTAGGACTTGGAACTTGTGTATCTGTCTGTGCATTTGGTGCATTATCAGTAGTTGATGGTGTTGCAGTAGTAGATGAAGAAAAATGTGTTCTTTGTGGAAAATGTATAGATATATGTCCAAAAGGATTAATAAAGAAAAAACCAGCTAAACAAGAAGTCGTAGTTGACTGTAGCTCTAAAGATAAAGGTAAAGATGTAAAAGATAAATGTAAGGCTGGATGTATAGGATGTAAAAAATGTGAAAAATCTTGTCCAGTTGGAGCAATAACAGTAGAAAACAACTTAGCTACAATAGATTATTCTAAATGTATAGGATGTAAAGTATGTGCAGAGGTTTGTCCAAAGAAAGTTATAGAAGCAGAATTATCAGACAGACGTAAAGTAACTATAGATGAAGAAAAATGTATCGGATGTACAGCATGTGCTAGAACTTGTCCATTTGGAGCTATAGAAGGAGAAAAGAAAAAACCACATAAAGTCGATGTTGAAAAATGCAAAGGATGCCATTTATGCATGAAAAAATGTAAAAAAGGCGCAATGCAATTAGTTGATGATAAGAAAGCATCAATTAAATTGGTTAATTAAAGATATTAAAATATAAAATGTGGATAGAATAAAGGTATAGATTTCTATACCTTTATTTTATTATGCATATAAATTGAATTTTTAAAGTACAATATAAATGTTCGGATTATAAAAATATCAATATAAATATTATTACAAAATCCTTAAT
>NZ_JADPET010000172.1 GCF_015667935.1 Clostridium sp. 1001270J_160509_D11
ATATAAAATTTAATATACAAAAAATTAAGGTAGAGATAAAAATTATCCTACCTAAAATTTTTAATATATAGATGTATTTTTAGTTTATTTTAAATTATTGTTGATTATTGTTGTCGTCTTTTACGTCGTATGATTTTTTATCTAAACTTATTACTATTTCATCATCTTGTTTTTTCATTTCATCATTAGGATAAGTGTTTGATTCTTTATTTTTGTCCATAGCTTCTTTTACGTCTTTTGCTTTATTAGATACCATGTCTTTTATAGTATTGAATTTTTCTTCACTAAATTCTCCTAAATCGATAACAGTATCTCCATCTTCATTAGCTATTTTGATTTTGCATTTTGAAAGTACTGCAGCTGATAATCCAACTAAAGTAAGCATTGGTCCTATTATAACACCTACTACACCTACAGTAAGTGGTATATTTAACATAGTTTCTCCTTTTCTTTCGATGATTAATCTAACAACATTACTTTTCTTTATTAGGTCTAAAACTTGTTCTTTTAGTTCGTCTGTATTTTTCCCAAAGATTTCTGTAGTTTTCTTTGAAGATCCTTTTAAATCACTGTAGTTTGATTCTAAGTATATAATAGCTTCAACTACATTTCCGTCAGTTTTTTGTAATGCTTCTTTAGCTTGTTTATAAGTTGCCTTTGGCAATCTAGCCAATACTTTATCTATGGCTTCTATTGTTACTTGACTCATATTATTCAGCTCCCTTTTTATTTTCTATGCTCTCTATTAAGTTTAATGACTTAAACCCTCTGTTGTCAATATATTGATTTAAATACCTTTTCAATAGTATATCCAATTCTTTTACTATATATTTTGATACTTTTGCTTTATTACATGTCAAAATGTCATTATTTAATATATATTCCATTAGTCTAATAGTTGTTAAATCTATTTTCATATTGTAGTCAAAAAGTTCTCTACAATTTTCGCAGATAACTCCTCCTTCATATATATTAAATACACTATTATTTAGATTTTTATTACCACAATTACTACATCTATTAACTACAGGTCTAAACCCTATATAATCTAAAAACTTTAATTCAAATACATCTTTTATATATATCATGTCTATTTCTTCTTTAGCAAATAGATATAAAGTCTGTGCTAATAAAATAAATAATCTGTTGTTAGTTATCTCGTCTTCTAAATTATAGTCAATAAGTTGAATAATATACGTAGCATATGAAAAAGCATCTAAATTATAAGATATTTCATAAAAACTCTTTATTATTTCAGTTTGAGTTACGCTATACATACTTCCTTGCTTTTTTAAAGTAAAGGTTGAATATGCAAAAACTTGACAAGATGATAAAAGGGCACTTTTAGTCCTTCTCGCACCTTTTGCTATTGCAGATATTTTGCCAAGCTTTCGTGTAAATATAGTTAATATTAAATCATTTTCCTTATATTTTACAGCCCTAAGGACTATTCCTTGGGTGTTTACAATCACCATTATTATTCAACGTCTCCCTTTTCTCGAATTTTTGTTTATTTAAAATTCGATAGTCATATAAATATAGATATGCTTCTATACTTCCAGTTTTTTTAAAAACTTCCCAAAGTAATTTATACATCTAAAAAACCCCCTTCTTACATTTTATTCGTAGTTTTTGTAAGAAGAGGTTAAAAAATTCATCTATTTAAGAAACAATTTTTGACAAAAATATTGTCGTAATTATGAAAAATAACACTACGCCTATCATATCTAATAAAACAGATATAAGAGGTGAAGATATTATAGATATGTCTCCTGATAAATGTTTTAGCATAAGTGGTGTAAAGCTACCTATCATAGAGCCTACAACCATATTTATTAATACACAAATAGCTATTACTACAGCCATATTTAAATTATCTAAGATTAAATAAGCCATTATTCCGATTATAATGGAACATAATAATCCTGTTATCAATCCAACAGCACCTTCTTTTAGTACTGTTTTAAAATCTATATTTTCCTCATTATTGGATAAAGTCATTATTGTAAGTGATGAAGCCTGCATTCCAACACTTCCACCCATACCTAAAATTACAGGTACAAAGCATAGAAATTTAACATAAGTTAACCCTTCTACAAAAGTAGTTTTAGTTAATATGATAGCAGTGAATAATCCCCCTATTAATATTAATATTAACCAAGGAATTCTAGCTCTTACTGATGATGCTATTTGCTCTAACATAGTTGAATTTGGTTTTTCTGCGACATCTCTTTCATGTTCAGAAGACCCAGCCAATTTATATAAATCCTCTGTTGCTTCTTCCTCCATAACATCTATTATATCATCGACAGTTATTATCCCTTTTAGAACATTTTCTCTATCTACAACAGGTATAGCTATTAAATCGTATTTTGATACTAATTTTACTGCTAATTCTCTATCGTCGTCATCGTATACTGAGATAATATTTTCACTCATTAAATCTCCAACAACAACAGAATCTCTAGCTGTTATAAGCTCTCTAAGAGATAATACACCTACTAATTTTTCATCATTATCGACAACGTATATGTAGTAAATAGTCTCAGCATCTTCTGCATTTTGTCTCATATGGTCTATAGCTTCTTTTGCTGTCATATTTTCGTTGACTTCGATATAACCAGTAGTCATTATTCCACCAGTTGATTCTTCTTCATATCCAAGAAGTTTTTTAACGTCTTCGGCGTCTTCTTTATTTAATAGATTTATTATTCTTTGTCTTTCATCTTCGTCTAATTCGCTTAATATATCTGTTAAGTCATCAAGAGACATCTGTTCTAATATGTTTCTTCCATGTTGTACGTCTATTAACGAAAGCATTGTTCTAAAAAAGTCTGATCCGCTTTCCTCTAGTATTGATGCTGATACATCAATTGGTAAAACCTCAAAAAGCTTTACTTTCATTTCTTCATCTAAGTTTTCCATTACATCTAGTATATCCATTGTGTGATATTCTTCTAATAGTTCCCTTAGTTCCAATACTTTATTGTTTTCTAATAAATCATTCACCTGTTCTAACAACAGTCTAGAATCATCATTTTTCCTATCCATATAATCCACCTTTATTTATCATTATATCCAAAATCACTGATGTAATTTTGTAGATTTCTCCAGTTCTCTTTTACTTTTACCCATAATTGGAGATTTATTTTTGAACCTAATAAAAGCTCCATGTCTTCTCTTGCTGATTTTCCTATACCTTTTAATTTTCTACCGTTTTTCCCTATTATGATACCTTTGTGAGAGTCTCTTTCACAGTATATAACAGCTGATATATCTACTATATCTTTGTCATTTCTTGATTTCATTCTCTCAACTTCTACAGCAACTCCATGAGGTACTTCATCATTTAAGTAGTGTAATACTTTTTCTCTTATTAATTCTGAAACAAGCACTCTTTCTGGTTGGTCTGTTATCATATAATCTGGGAAGTATTTTGGACCTTCTTCAAGATACTTTCCTATAACTTTTAATAGTTCATTTACATTTCTTCCTTTAAGAGCTGATATTGGAACTATTTCTTTGAATACTTCTTCTTTTGAATATAAATGCATTAATTCAAATAACTCAGCTTCTTCTAGTTTGTCTATTTTGTTTAAAACTAATATAACTGGAGTTTTTATTCCTTTTAAGTCTTCGATTATTTTTCTATCTCCAGGCCCGATTTTTTTAGAATCATCTACTACGAATAATACTAAATCAACATTTTTAAATGCATCTGTTGCTGATTTTACCATGAACTCGCCTAGTTTATTTTTTGGTTTGTGTATACCTGGTGTATCCAAAAATACAATTTGGCAATCTTCATCAGTGTACACAGCTTGAATTGTGTTTCTTGTAGTTTGAGGTTTGTCACTCATTATAGCTATTTTTTCCCCTACTACGTTATTCATTAATGTTGATTTCCCTACGTTTGGTCTACCTACTATACTAACAAATCCTGATTTGAACATTTACATTTTCTCCTAACTTTCTGTCTTTTACTAATTTTGTTTATTTTGTCATTGCTTAAAAGTCGCCCTTAGCAAAATAATTATGGTAATCATTTTTCGATATTAATCTTATTCATATTCTTACCATAATACTATATTATAACACAAAGATATAATTTAACTATTATCTATTTGCTTTAATTAAATTTTTTTAATAAAAATTAAATATCTTAATTTGGAAGACGAGCATTGCTACTAATATTCCGAGCAATGCTCCCGCTATAGTCTCCCAAAATGTATGTATTTTACCTTCTATACGGCTTTGTGCTACTAACACAGCCATTATATATCCTAAAGCTGCTACAATTGGATTTTCTATAATCATTGTTATAGATGTTGCAAGTGCAAATGCAAGTGCCGCATGACCACTTGGCATTCCACCTTGAAGCGGTGTACCCGTAGCTGTAAGCGCCTTTACTACAACTACAGAAATTAAAACTAATACTATGCATATTAAAGTTACATGCGGATCTGATTTTCTGATTGAAACTATTACTGACTGAGATAAATGCATAAATTTATCATAAAAAATCAAATATCCCACTGCCACCGCATTTAATGATGCAATTAAAACTCCACCTGCTGCTACATCCTTTGCGATTTTTGCCAATGGATGAATCTCATTTGTAGTTAAATCTACTGCATTTTCTACAGCTGTATTAAACATTTCTGATACGATTACTAAACTTATTGATAGTAATAATATCATCATTTCTACTCTACTTAAATTTAGAAATAGACTTATTAAAAGTACTACTACTGCTATAACATAATGGATTTTCATATTTCTTTCGTGTTTAAATGTATATATAACACCTTCAATAGCTGCATTAAATGCCTTTATTATATTTTGGCGTGGTTTGTTTCTTTTCATAAAAACCTACTCCCTTGTTATTCCTAACTTGTTTAAAATATACTCTTCCTTTTGTCTCATTTCTTTTGTATTTTCTTCAGTATCGTGGTCATATCCTAATAAGTGGAACATACTGTGGCAAACTAAGAAGCATACTTCCCTTTCAAAGCTATGGTTGTACTCTTGACTTTGCTCAAACGCTCTTTCTAATGATATTACTATATCTCCTAGAGATTCTTCTCCAAAATCTATACCAAATTCATCTTCTACTAAAAGAGGGAATGATAATACGTCTGTCGCTCTGTCTATTCCTCTATATTCATTATTTAATTGATGTATTTCTTTATTATCTACAAAAGATAAGCTTACTTCATAATTATCATCATAATCTTCATAATCTAAACATTCTAATATAATATCTTTTATTTTTTCTATTAATTCTTCGCTAACTTCTAATTTGTCTTGTCTATCGTCTATTATTAATTCCATAAATTCACCTACTATTTTAAATTTATCTTTCTATTTATTTTATATAGGAAATTATTTAAT
>NZ_JADPET010000173.1 GCF_015667935.1 Clostridium sp. 1001270J_160509_D11
ATAATAATAAAAAGCTATGTTTAAAAACATAGCTTTTTTTGTTTTATAACTTCTTATTATTTTAAGTTTTTCTTTATACCTTTTTCGATTATATTATTATAATCTATAAAGTCATATATATCTTCTTCAAATACTGGACTAAACTTTAATAATTCGTCTAATTTTAATTCTTCAATAGCTTTATCATTGTCTTCACAATATATAACTATTTGTCCAACTATACTATGAGCATCTCTAAAAGGTATGTTTTTATTTACTAGATAATCAGCAACTTCTGTAGCATTTAAAAATCCGCCTTTAACAGCTTTCTTCATATTATCTTCTCTAACTTTTAAAGTCGCTATCATACCCTCCATAGTCTGTAGGCACATTTCAAGAGTTTTTACACTATCAAAGAATCCTTCTTTGTCTTCTTGCATATCTTTGTTATAAGCAAGTGGTAGACCTTTCATTACTGTAAATAATCCAAATAAGTTTCCATAAACTCTACCAGCTTTACCTCTTATAAGTTCTGCACCATCTGGATTTTTCTTTTGTGGCATTATAGAACTTCCTGTAGTAAATAAGTCGTCCATTTCTATAAATCTAAATTCTTGAGAACTCCACAGTATTAATTCTTCACTTAATCTACTTAAGTGCATCATTATTATTGAAAAATCGCTCATTAACTCAAGAAGATAGTCTCTATCACTTACACCATCCATAAAGTTATCCATTGGCTTTTTAAATCCTAACTTTTGTGCAGTTATATTTCTATCTATATTATGAGTAGTTCCTGCTAATGCTCCACTTCCTAGAGGTGATTCATCTAGTATTTCTAAAGCATTTTTTATTCTCTTTTCATCTCTATCAAACATATTATAATATGCCATTAGATGGTGTTTAAAAGTAACAACTTGTGCTCTTTGTAAATGAGTATATCCCGGCATAATAACAGAATTATTATCTGCTACTTCTTTTATTGTTTCTTTTAAGTTTACAATATGACCTACGATATCATTTGCCTTTTCTCTAGCGTAAAGTCTCATATCTACAGCAACTTGATCATTTCTGCTACGAGCAGTATGTAACTTTTTACCTACATCCCCGATTCTTTTAATTAGATTTATTTCAACAAAACTATGTATATCCTCATAATCACCGCTTAAAGGTAACTTGCCAGATTCAATATCTTCTAGTATTGAATTTAAACCTTCTGTTATTTGTCTTCCTTCTTCTTCAGTTAAAAGCCCAACCTGTACCTGCATATATACATGAGCTAAACTTCCTTCAATGTCTTTTTTGTATAAAACATAGTCAAATCCAAAAGATTTATTGAATTCCTCCATTAATTTATTCTCGCCTTTTCTAAATCGTCCACCCCATAATTTCATATACTTCAATCCTCTCTATATTTATATAACTATACCAAACTTATATTACTTTTAAAGTATTAAATGATATGAGTTTGTAGTATAATCTCCCTTAAATAAATTTATAAATTAAATTCCTAAAAATTTATAAATTGCTTTTGCTACTCCATCTTCTGTATTTGTAGAAGTAACATAATCTCCCTGCTCTTTGACTGCCTCATCTGCATTTCCCATAACTACTCCCACTCCTGCAAATTTTAGCATGTCTAAATCATTGTAGTTATCGCCAAATGCAATAACTTCTTTTCTATCTATACCTAAGTATTTTACTAATTCTTTTAATGCTTCACCTTTATTTACACCTTTGTGCATAATTTCTATATTATTAAACCAAGATGAAGTTATTTCAATATCTTCTATTTTATTAAGTTCATTTTTAACATTATTTAATTTATCTCTATCATTATCATCTATAGCTATGATTTTTAAGATTTGATGATTTAATACTTCCTCTTTTAAATCATCTCCAAAATGAACATTTATTTCATCATTAAAAAAGTTTTTTAGTCTATCCTGTGTTTTCTTTTGATCTTCTCTGCTTAGATTTTTACATAACATAGTATTTTCAGAATAAAGTTGATAGTAAATTTTATTTTTTTCAAATATATCTATTATTTTTAAACAAATATCATTTGGAATGCTATTTTTATAGATAAGCTTGTTGGTTTTTGTTTCTTTAATTATAGCTCCATTACATGCAATTAAAGGTGTATTTATATCTAGAAAATCAAAATGTTCTCTAGCTGAATTATAAATTCTACCACTAGCTGGTACTATTTTAACACCTTTCTTAAGCGCTTTACTCAAAGCTATTTTGTTTTCTTTTGTTATTTTGTGATTATCCCCAAGTAGTGTTCCATCCATATCTGAAACAATTAATTTATATTCCATTTGAATTCCTCATTTGCATTTTATATTATTTATAACCTCTTTAATTTACCCTATTATAGATTATATCATAAGAGTTTTTATTTTTAAATAATATATCTATTGTAGTATGGAGATTCTATACTACTTTAATCTAGGCGTTAATATTATATAATTCAGTCGCCAATGGCTTTGTCCATTATTTTAGATAATAATGAATAGACCTAATAATATATAATTTCCTTATAATTAAAAAAATACTGCCTTAACTTAAAGTCAAGGCAGTATCTCTTATTATAATACTGCTATTAATTCTATTTCAACTTTTACGTCTTTTGGAAGTCTAGCAACTTCTACACAAGCTCTAGCAGGTTTATTTTCACCGAAATATTCAGCATATACTTCATTTATTTGAGCGAATTCATTCATATCTTTTATAAATACTGTAGTTTTAACTACGTTTGAGAAATCAGCTCCAGCTTCTTTTAATATAGCTTGAAGGTTTTTTAATGATTGAGCAGTTTGAGCTTTTACATCTCCTTCTACTATTTCCATTGTTTCAGGAACAAAAGGAACTTGTCCTGATACGAATAATAAGTTACCAGCTTTTACAGCTTGAGAATATGGTCCTATAGCTGCTGGTGCATTTTCAGTATGTATTACTTGGTTAGTCATTACAACACCCTCCTATAATCTATTCATTATTTATACAATTTTTTCTATTGCTACTTAATAGTACCTTATATTTATTTTTTAGTCAACCACTTGGATACTTGGTATTATTTGTATATTAACCCTTCAAAAAATCGCTTTCTTGAGAATTAGCCACTTTCGCCAATCTATCTCTAAAATATATTTAATAGATATTTAAATATTCTTCTAGTGTGGCATTGCCTTCTCTTAATTTGTAACTTATATTCGCCCCGACATATCTATAATGCCATGGCTCAAATTTATATCCTGTTATATCTGATTTTCCCTTAGGATATCTCAATATAAATCCATATTTATAAGCATTATTTCTAAGCCATTCATATTCTTTTGTAAATTCAAACTTGTCTTTTACTGATGTCCGCGGGTCTTCTCCATTTAAATCAAATGCTAGACCTGTTTGATGTTCACTATATCCTGGTTTTGCAGAAAATTTGTCTACATTAGTGTATTTTTCTTCATAGCTTTTATATAAATATTCTTGCACATCATAGCTTCTATATCGACTGACTATATTTAAATATATGCCGTCTTTTTGTGCGGCGTTTTTCATATTATTATAAGCATTTGTAGCATTATCAAATAATTCTTGATTATTTTTATATGTATAATTTTCACCTAAGCCGTATTTTTTATTTACTATAATTGTTCCTAATACGTTGTAGGCACCATTTTTATTTTTGATTATTGTAGTTGTCTGTGCATTTACCATTTCGCTTGTTTTTGCATAAATTGAACTTTGTTTTGATTTAATAGTTATATATTGTTTTGCTTCAAAGCCTGTAAATATGGCAATTACAAAAATAGATAATAGTAATATCATTATTATATTTTTATTTTTTGTATTCATATTTTCACTCCTATATATAAAACAGTATCTTTTCCTATTTTTTAACATATTAGGAGTATTTCCATAAAATGAATTTTTATAACATATTATAACCTTATATAGAATGCTTAAATATAAAAATAACTGGATTACGTTATGTATTCCAGTTATTTTATAAACTATATTCTTTTATTATGAATTTATCTTAGTAGTTATAAATTATTTTAATATTTGTATTTCTATACTTCTAACTCCCCATGAGTTACATGCTGATTCACTAGCCATAAATATATCTATTTTATTACCTTTTATAGCACCACCACAGTCTTCTGCTACATAAACTCCTCCAAGTGCTGGTATATAAACTCTTGTCCCATAAGGAATTACACTTGGGTCTACCGCTATTGTTCTACCTACTTTAGGTATTGCACCTGTAGATGTCATTGAATCTCCTGCATATGCAGTTGCACTTACTGTCATAGTCTTAACTACATTTGATGATGATTGAGTAGTTGAAGTTGATACTGGTTTTGCTGATGTTGATGTAGTAGTTGTTGTAGTTTTATTATTTAATTCACTGTAGTCGTGTTCATTTTCAACTTTAGTGTCTACATATTTACCACATATAAATCCTGTTTCACCATCTTCTAACTCTATTTCATACCATCCATTTTCGAATGCTTTTAATACTTTTACTTTATCTTCTTTTACTTTATTTCCAACTATATCATATGATGTAGCTGGTCCTTTTCTTATATTTAATTTATCTGCTGTTACTTCTCCGGCTAAAGTTATATATTGTCCATTTGTCCATGCTATTTTCCCATCTTCCATTTCGATTTTATACCATCCATTTTTTATAGATAATAAATCTATTCCATCGTTTTTTGAAAACGATCCGATTATATCATATGAAGTTGATGGTCCACTTCTTACATTTAATTTATCTGTATTTACTACTGCTACTGATTCTTTTGTAGCTACGTCTTTATTGCTTTGCGCAAATACTGCTCCCGTGTTTAACATTGTAAGTATAGCCATTGTGGCGACTGTTGTTGTTTTTAAATATTTAATCATAATATTTCCTCCTAGTTTTTAAAAGTTACAAGTTTGTTACTTTTCTTTTGTTGATATTAATTATATTACAACTTTGTTACTTTTAAAACACCTTTTTGGCAAAAACTTTGTTCCCTACCCCTAATAAGACGTAATTTGAATTTGTAATCTTCTGCTGAAAGCCAGTATTATCAAAGCGTACACACTTTTCATTTTTTATACATAAGATTTCTTATTTTCTTCTTCCAAAAATTCAATTTTTTATAATATT
>NZ_JADPET010000174.1 GCF_015667935.1 Clostridium sp. 1001270J_160509_D11
CGAGCTTGAGTATTTTTCTTTTTGTTCTTTTGAGAAATTTTTTTCATTTTTCTTTTATATTTTTTTCTTACTACAATATAAACTATAAATAATAAAAATGCTAATATTAAGAATAAAATTATCTTAAATAAAACGTTGAAGAAGTTACTCTCAGTGAAAAATGCAAAAGTACTATGCAATTCACTAGTAGATACTAAATCTATAGTTTTTTCTAGTTTTTTACCGTTATAGATTTCTAATGTACCTACTTTGTCGCCTTCATAAATTGGTAAATCATAATCTAATTTTTCTTTATAAGAGTAATCAGATTCAGTAGATTCCCCATTTTTCATAACTAATTTATAACTAGATTTTGGTTTATAAATAAATTCTTTCTCTTTAGTCAATAATACTCTTTTGGTTTTTGTATAATCTTCTTTATTGATAATTGTTTTAGATGTATAATTTTCAAATCCATAATCAAGTAAAGTTCTAGAATCTACATATACATTAGTTCCATTACTTTTGAAAACTGCTGCTATAACTCTCATATCATTTTTGACAGCACTACTTAATAAACATCTACCAGCATCATCTGTATATCCAGTTTTTATACCATCGACAATATCGTATTTTATAGGAACAGATTGACCCTTATAATTCATATTATCATTTGATGTTAAAAATAAATTGGTATTAGTAAAATAACGTGAAAAATGTACCTTGCTATTAGGTGTATTTTTTTCTTTAAATGAAATTGATTTTGTATTTACAATTTCACGTATAGTTTTTTCACTCATTGCTTTTCTAGCTAGCATTGCCATATCATATGGCGTTGTATAGTGATTTTCATCTGGAAGACCATGTGGATTGTTAAAATGAGTATTTAACGCACCAGCTTTTTTGGCTTCTTCATTCATTAAATTTGCGAATTCCTCAACCGAACCACTAACATATTTTGCTAATACAACAGCTGCATCATTAGAAGAATGGATTAACAAACCTTGTAATAATTCTCTAACTGTGAATATTTCTCCTACTTCCAGATACATACAAGAACCATCAACGCCAGGAGGTTCTGTAATTTCAATAGGTTCATCTAGATTTTTAGTATTCTTAACTGTTAAATAAGCCGTCCAAATTTTAGTTGTAGATGCCGGATAAACTTTTGAATCAATGTTTTTTCCCCCTAAAACTTGTCCAGTCTCATAATCAATAACAACCCCATAATTAGATATTAAATCCACATTATCATATGTTTCAGCAAAGGCTGTAATAGAAGAATTGATTACCATCATAGCAGTTATTAGACATACTAGTAAGAATGATAGCTTCTTTTTCATTTTATACCTCCAATTTATAAACTTACATTTTAGTATAACATATTTTTGGCAATAATCTATAATAAGGAGGAAGAAAAATGAAGAATAAAAGAAAAATAATAGTTTTTATAATAATTATATTAATTTCAATATCTAGTTTAGTATTTAAAGGATATTTCTCTGATGAAACTTATGTACTAAATGAAAGTGATAATTTATCTTCTAATGAAGAAAATATTAAAAAGGAATATTCAAATGAAAGCGAGTCAGAAAGTAAATCAATTAAGTCAAAAGAAGAATCTAATAATAAAAATATAGGTTCTAAGAAAATCACAATATATGTAAGTGGGGAGGTTAAAAATCCAGGAATAGTAACCTTAAATAGTGATCAAAGACTTGCAAGTGCTGTAGAAAAATTAGGCGGTGTTACTGAAAATGCAGATATGAATAATATAAATCTAGCTATGAAGTTAGAAGATGAAATGCATTATATAATACCTAAAAAAGGTGAAAAAATAGAAACAAGTACAAATAATGATAAAATGAACTCATCTAATAATACAATATCTCAAAATACTTATACCTCTAAAGAAAATCAAGAAAGTAAAGATAGTGACAAAATAGATATTAATACAGCTGATATTGAAGAATTAGACAAAATTCCAGGGGTAGGGGAAGCTACAGCAAATAAAATTTTGAATTATAGAGAAGAAAATGGTCAGTTCAAAAGCATAGAAGAAATTAAAAATGTAAACGGAATTGGAGAGAAGAAATTTGAGAATATGAAAGAATTAATTTGTGTAAAATAATAACTAGTAATAACGAAATGGAATATAAAAATAATAAAAAACTGTATGGAAAATAGGTTTATCATGATAAAATAGAAAAAGTAAATCATAAGTAAAATCACATTATACAGTGTGATAAAGCTAAAATCTATAAAATAAAATTGAGAGGGAAGTTATGAACAAAAGGTTAAAGAAATTAACTACAGCAACATTAGTAACAGCAATGTGTATAACATCAGTTGGTTGTAGCTCTAAAAGCAATACAGCTAGTAACTCTGCTTCTTCAAATTCAGAAGCGGTAGCAGGTTACCCAGTCGAAGTAACAACTTATAATTATGCAGGAGATGAAGTTAAGACAACTTATGACAAAGCTCCAGAAAAAGTACTTGCAGTATATCAAGGATCTATAGAAACAATGTTAGAATTAGGTCTAGAAGATAGATTAGTTGCTGCAGCTGGTCTAGATAATGAATTAGATGAAAAATATAAAAAAGCATTTGAAAAGGTTGAATATTTAACAGAATTTACACCATCAAAAGAAACTGTAACAGCATTAAATCCAGATATGATACTTAGCTGGGGTTCAATATTTGCAGAAGACAAATTAGGTGATGTAAATACATGGATAGATAAAGGATGTAATACATACATAAACACTAATACAAGAAGAAAAGAAGGCGAAAAGAGAACTATACAAAATGAGATGACTGATATATTAAATTTAGGAAAAATATTTAATGTAGAAGATAAAGCTCAAGAAATAGTAAATAATATGCAATCTAAAATAGACGAAGCTTTAAAAGCTGCAAAAGGTCAAGATAAACAAAATGTATTAATGTTAGAATTCTTAGGTGACGAAATAACAAACTATGGAGAAAATAGTTTAGGTGGAGATATGATAACATCTCTAGGAGCAAACTTAGTAGCAAAAGACCAAAGTAAATTAGGAAAAGAAGATATAGTATCTTTAAATCCAGATGTAATATATGTAGTATATATGCCTTATTCAGGTGATGATCCAGAACAAGTTAAACAAGATGCATTAAATAAATTATTAGAAGACAAAGCATTCAGCAGTTTAGATGCAGTTAAAAATAAAAGGATAGTTCCAATAATGCTTGGAGATATGTATGCTTCAGGTGTTCGTACAATAAACGGTATAGAAACTATATCACAAGGTTTATATCCTGATTTAAACAAATAATATGAATAAGAAATCAATCAAAGAGTCTACACCTATGTATATAGGTGTAGCTTTAATATTATTAATAATACTTGTCGGATCAGTTATGATATCGGTTACCCTAGGGAGTGCCAAAATTTCGGTATCAGAAGTTTACAAAGTTTTAGGATATAAAATTTTAGGAATTAAGTCGTTTAGTGAGTATGCAACTGGACCTATACATGATGTCGTATGGATAATAAGATTTCCACGTGTAGTATTGGCAATAGCTATAGGTATGGCATTAAGTATTAGTGGAGTTGTTATGCAGGCTATAGTAAAAAATCCTCTAGCAGACCCATATATCTTAGGAATATCATCAGGTGCATCACTTGGAGCAACATTTGCAATAATGCTTGGATTTGGGGCTGTATTAGGAGGAAATTTTGTTGGAGTAATGGCATTTATAGGAGCTTTATTAGTTTCATTTGGAGTATTACTATTAGCCAATATAAAAGGTAGTGCGACTTCTTCAAAATTAATTTTAGCAGGTATGGCGCTAAGTGCAGTATGTTCTTCATTTTCAAATTTTATAATTTATATAGCAAATGATAAAACAGGAATGCAAAGTGTGACTTATTGGCTTCTTGGTAGTTTAGCAGGAGCCAAATGGGAAACTAATATAGTTATACTTCCTGTTGTTATTATAGCGTGTATATTCTTCTGGAGCAGATACAGAGTATTAAATTTAATGCTTTTAGGTGACGATGTGTCTATAACTTTAGGTACAGACTTACACAAGCCAAGACATATATACTTAATAATAACTTCAATAATGATAGGACTTTCTGTTTATTGTGCGGGAGTAATAGGATTTGTAGGACTTATAATTCCTCATGCAGTCAGAATGTTATTTGGTACAGACCATAAAAAATTAATACCTATATCTGCATTAGTCGGTGCTATATTTATGATTTGTGCTGATGCTTTATCTAGAATAGTTATACCAAATTCAGAAATGCCAATAGGAATCTTAATATCAATGATAGGTGCACCTGTATTTATCTATCTAATGGTAAAAAGATCTTATGGATTTGGAGGTGCTGAGTAGTGAATATATGTGCGACAGATATAAAAATGGAAATAGGAAATAATGAAATATTAAAAGGCGTATCTATAGACTCTAAAAATAAAGAGTTTGTAGGAATAATAGGCCCAAATGGAAGCGGTAAATCTACTTTATTAAAATGTATATATAGGACATTAAAACCGAATGGAGGATGTATAATGTTAGGAAATACACCTATATCTACAATGAGTGTAAAAGAGTCTGCTAAAAAACTGGCTGTAGTAGCACAACACAACTACTATAATTTTGATTTTTCGGTTGAAGAAGTAGTACTTATGGGGCGTTCTCCACATAAAAAAAGATTAGAACCAGATAACAGTAAAGACTACCAAATTGTCAATGAATCATTAGATAAAGTTGGAATGTTAGAATTTAAAAACAGAAGTTTTTCTACTTTATCAGGTGGTGAACAACAAAGGGTAATTTTAGCTAGAGCTTTGGCTCAACAAACACCTTGTTTAATATTAGATGAACCGACAAATCATCTAGATATTAAATATCAATTATCACTTTTAAATATAGTAAAAGACTTAGACTTAACTATAGTAGCTGCTATACACGACTTAAATATTGCCGCAATGTATTGTGATAGACTATTTGTAATGAAAAATGGCAAAATCGTGGGAAGTGGAACGCCACAAGAGGTTTTAACTAAAGAATTTATTAAAGAAATTTACGATATAGATGTTGAAATTGTAAATGACTCAAAAGGTGATATGCATATTTTATATAGTAGATAATTATATATTTTCTAATAAAATATAATTAT
>NZ_JADPET010000175.1 GCF_015667935.1 Clostridium sp. 1001270J_160509_D11
AATAAAATATAAAAAATTTATAATAATATAAGAAGTTTTCTTAGAGATAATATATAATTATATTCATTTCATAATTTAATAATAAAAATATCCCTATCACAAAGTCGTTAAATAGAATTACAATAATACAAAACTATATCATATAACTTAACAACATCTGCCCCTCCTCTAATTACATTATCAAAAAAAGGAGTGCCTAAAATAGACACATTTATCTATTTTAGGCACTCCTTTTTATTATCTTATTTTTATTTCTAATTTGTCTTAATTTCTGTCCAGGCATCGTCATATAATTTCATCACGTTTTCTGGAAGATTTAAGAACACTTCTGTTTTATTTAATACTTTTTCGCTTGGGTATGCGACTGGAGAATTTTTCGTTTCTTCGTCTAACATGTCGTATACTCCTTGGTTCGGCGTAGAGTACTCTATGTAGTCTACGTTTTGTTTTGCTACTTCTGGGTCTAGCATAAAGTTTATAAATGCTTCTGCATAGTCTTTGTTTTCGGCAGTTTTAGGTATGCACATTGCATCTACCCATTTGTTTGTTCCTTCTTCAGGTATTGCATATGCTAAGTCTGGGTTTTCGTCCATCATAACTAGTGCATCTCCTGAATAAACTATTCCTATATCAGCATCTCCAGCTACTATTCTATCTTTTCCGTCATCATTTACGTATGCTTGAACTACTGATAATTCTTTTATTAATTCATCTTTTGCTTTGTTTATTTCATCTGGGTTATGGGTATTCATAGAATATCCTAGTCTTTTTAAAGAAATCCCCATTGTGTCTCTTACTGAGTCTAGTAGTAGGATATTTCCTGTATATTTTTTGTTCCATAATATATCCCAGCTTTTTGTGTCTTCTTTGTCTACTACTTTAGTGTTGTAGATTATACCGAAAGTCCCCCATAAATAAGGTACGCTGTATTCATCATTTGGATCGTAGCTTGGATGTTTAAAGCTATCCATTATTTGTGAGTAATTTGGTATATTTTTGTAATCTATTTTTTGTAGCATGTTCTCTTCTATTAATTTATCTACCATATAATCTGATGGGAAGATTAAATCGTATTTTGAAGAACCACTTTTTAATTTTTGGTACATTGCTTCATTAGTGTCGTATGTTTCGTAAACTATTTCTATTCCTGTTTGTTCAGTAAATTTAGCAAGTAAATCTTGATCTATATAATCCCCAACATTGTATATGTTTAGAACTTGACTAGATTTTTTAGAACTACCACAACCAGTCAACATACTAGCTGTCATAGCAAATGTGCATATTAATGCAATTATTTTCTTTAACTTCATCTAGAAATCCTCCCTGTTTCACATATTTAATCTCATGTTGATTTAATTTATCTTTATAATGTATTTATATTAATTTTCTACTGTCTTTTTATTTCCAACAATATTTGAAGTTATTAGTAATGCTAAAACTACTATGAACATTAATGTTGAAAGAGCATTTATTTCAGGAGTTAAACCTCTTCTTGTCATTGAGTAGATTTCTATTGATAAGTTTGTTACTCCGTTTCCTGTTGTAAAGAAACTTATTACGAAATCATCTATAGACATTGTAAATGCCATAAGTGCTCCAGATATTATACCTGGTTTAAGTTGTGGTAATATTATTTTTCTAAGCGCATATGATGGTGTCGCTCCTAAGTCAAGGGCTGCATCTTCTATATTTGCAGGTAGCTGTGCTAACTTTGGTAACACAGATAATATTACATATGGTATATCAAATACTAAGTGAGATAAAAGCATTGTCCCCATGCCAAAGTTTACGTTTAAAAATACGAATAATGTCATAAGTGATACCCCAGTTACTATATCTGGGTTTAAAACTGGCAGATAATTTATATTAAGTAATAAATCTTTTCTTTTTTTGTTTCTCATCTTATGTATTCCTATCGCCGCCATTGTTCCGACGATAGTTGATATTATTGTTGCAGTTATTGCTACAAGTAATGTGTAGTAAAGTGCGCTTATTAGCCTTTCATTTTCGAATAAGGTGTGGTACCAATCTAATGTAAATCCATTCCAGACAGACATGGATTTTGAATCATTAAACGAGAAAATCGCTAAAGTCACTATTGGTAAGTATAAAAATACAAATACCAAAAATAAATATATGTTTGAAAAAATCTTCTTTATAATAGTAATCCACCGCCTTCCTTGTCATTTCCATTGCTGTATTTATTCATTATAGCCATTGAGATAAGTATTATAATCATCATAAATATTGATATTGCTGATCCAAAATGCCAATCTCCAACTGACATAAATTCTTGTTCAATTAAGTTACCTATTAAGTAGAATTGTCCTCCACCTAAAAGTTTTGATATTACGAATGTCGAAACAGCAGGCATAAACACCATTGTTACTCCTGATACTACACCAGGTAAACTAAGTGGGAATATTACCTTTGTAAAAACTTGGAAATTATTTGCTCCAAGGTCTCTCGCTGCATTTATTAAATCGTGGTCCATTTTTGATAAAACCGTATGAATTGGAAGTATCATAAATGGTAGGAAGTTATAAACCATACCTAATAAAACTGCTGTATCTGTATATAGTATATTTACTGGGCTAAGACCAATAAATTTAAGTAAAGTATTTATAAATCCATTTCTACCTAATATAGCCGACCAAGCGTAAGTTCTAAGAAGGAAGTTCATCCACATTGGTAATATACAAAGTAAAAGAAGTATTCCTCTTTTGCTTGGTTTCGCTTTTGAAATAATATAAGCTGTTGGATAACCAACTATTAAACATAAAACTGTAGATATAAGTGCTAAAACAAGTGATCTTCTGATAACTTTAAAATACATTGGATTGAAAAATTTTTCAAAATTCGCCGTTGTAAATACGTATCTTCCATCTACTTGCTGTGTAAAACTGAAGAAAACTATTAAAATTAAAGGTACTACTATAAAAAGTACACTCCAAATTACATAAGGAGTCGCTAATCTTGATTCAGATGCTTTTCTTTTCATTATTATCACTCACCTTTTAAAAATATTTATCAAATTAGTAGATGATAAATTATTATTGGCTTACCTTTCTCATGATATGTATATCTTCAGGGTATATATCCATTCCTAACATAGTACCTTCTTCAGCCATTTTTGTATTATGGATAAACCAAGTTCTTCCGTTTTCTTCTACAGCTATTTCATAGTGAACACCCTTAAACACAACAGATGTTACTAAACCTTTTAACATTCCTTCTTCAGGAGAAACCATCTTGATATCTTCTGGTCTAATTACAACTTCGATTTCTTCATTTTTCTCAAAACCGAAATCAACACATTCAAACTCTCTTCCACAGAACTGTACTCTGTAGTCATCAATCATAATTCCATCTACTATATTACTTTCACCGATAAATTTCGCAACAAATGCATTTTTCGGCTCATTATATATATCTTCAGGACTTCCCATTTGTTGAATTTTACCTTTATTCATAACAACAATCGTATCAGACATAGTAAGAGCTTCCTCTTGGTCATGAGTTACAAATATAAAAGTAATTCCTAATTTTTGTTGTATTTTCTTAAGCTCTCTTTGCATTTCTTGTCTTAATTTTAAGTCAAGCGCACCTAAAGGCTCATCTAAAAGTAATATTTTTGGCTCATTAACTAATGCTCTTGCAATAGCGATTCTTTGCTGTTGCCCACCACTTAAAGAATCAATCGAACGTTTTTCAAATCCTTCAAGCGCAACAAGTTTAAGCATCTCTTTTACCTTAACATCAATAGTCGCCTTATCCATTTTCTTTATTTTTAATCCAAACGCGATATTTTCATAAACATTCATATGAGGGAATAACGCATACTTTTGGAAAACAGTATTTACTTGTCTTTCATAAGGTGGGGTATCATTTACATTTACACCTTCGAACATAACCGCACCTTCATCAGCATGTTCAAAACCAGCTATTATCTTTAATGTAGTAGTTTTTCCACATCCTGAAGGTCCTAATAAAGTTAAAAATTCATTTTTCTTTATATCAAGATTAAGATTATCCAATACTAAAAGATCATCGTATTGCTTTGTTATGTTTTTTAATTCAATAATATTTTCTGACTGAGCTACATTTGACTTAGTCTCATCTAGCTTCATTTCTGAATTTGTATTATTCATAGATACACCTCTCTTCTCTTTTTTTGCACAATACTCATCATGCTTATAATTACTAACTTTTATTTTCAACGTAAATCCACGTCTATCTTTAATTTTTATTAAATTTTAATACTCAATACTTCCACTATCATTTTTTAGAAAGATGGTGGCGTACTTACCCATATTACCTTCGCAGTTGTCTTACCTGGGTTTGATATGTAATGATTCATTCTTGGCTTAAAATAAAAACTCTCGCCCTTCTTCACTTTATTGACCCTATCGCCTAAATGAAGAAGAATATTCCCAGCCACAACATAACCAAACTCCTCACCTTCATGAGGCTTCTCTTCTTTATATTGCCCTCCTGGATATAAAGTTATTATAATCGGCTCCATCATATTCTTTTGTGAATTCGGAATTAACCATTTTAAATGGTATTTCAACTCCTCATCCTCAGTCTCAAACATATCTTCCTTCTTAAAAGTAATTCTCTCCGGATCAATTTCATTAAAGAACTCTCTTAAATTAGTTCCTAAAATTTCTAAAATATCAATCAAAGTCGCTATCGATGGTGATGTAAGGTTGTTTTCAAGCTGCGATATGAACCCTTTAGAAAGTTCGCACCTATTAGCAAGCTCTTCTTGGGTCAACTGTTTTTCCATACGCATACTCTTTATCTTACTCCCAATATCCATACCTAGGCCTCCCATTATTATAATTTTTATTTAAATAAATCTTATTAAAAGTAAACTTTTTTCTTATATTGTTAAACTCGTTTTGTATTTTTCTAAACTCAAAGTTTAAAATTACTAAACTCACCATTGATATTATATAGCAAACATAACCAAAATTCAATGTTTTTATCAAAAAACCTAAAATTTATATAAAACCGATTAATCGTTCAAATTTCAATATTTATTGCCCATTTTCTTTCCAAATCAATTCATAACGTCATATGGTAATTCTGCCACCATATCAACATAATTATTTGCTGGTCTAATTGCCCTAAAAGGTTTTA
>NZ_JADPET010000176.1 GCF_015667935.1 Clostridium sp. 1001270J_160509_D11
TTATAGTACCTTGAACACTTATTATATTTTCTTCAAGATTTAACTTATTCATATCTAAGCCCTCTCCATCTATAACCATCTTACCCTCACAAGTCTGTATCTCTACTCTTTTGTCGCTAAAGGAATATATATGTTCCACTCCGGATATTAACAAATCTGATCTACCTTTTAAACTTATACTATGTTCCACTTTATCACCTCAAATTTATTTATATATTAATATAAATATACTGAGGATTTTTTAATATTATTCTACTATTTCATACATTTCCTTTGCATCAGCTTTTAAAACGTGCTCTTTTATCTCACTTATTTTAAACTTCATTTTTTTCTCACCAAAAGTTATTTCTAATACATCCCCTATTTTAACTTCCGAAGATGATTTTGCAACTTTACCGTTTATTGTAACGATTCCTTTATCACATGCATCTTTTGCTACGGTTCTACGTTTAATAATTCTTGAAACTTTTAAGTATTTATCTAATCTCATGAAACTTCCTCCTTAATTGTATGTAAAAATATTTGGTATTTATAAGTATCTAAAATTACTATAAAAAGGCAAAAAAGAACTAAGCATTATAATTACTTAGTTCTTTTTATCTTAAAAATATTATTCATCTCTTGCAAAGTAATTATTTAAAATTACTATACTATATTATTAATGTTTAGATTTTAAATACCTAAATTTATATTATGCTTCGTTTATTGCTTCTTTAAGAGATTTTCCAGCTTTGAATACTGGAGCTTTTGAAGCTGGTATATCTATTTCTTGTTGTGGGTTTCTTGGGTTTCTACCTTTTCTTGCAGCTCTTTCTCTAGTTTCGAAAGTCCCAAATCCAACTAATTGAACTTTATCTCCTGATACTAATGCTTCTTGGATTGATTCCATTAAAGCGTTTAATGCCATTTCAGCTTCTTTCTTTGTTAATTCACTTTTTTCTGCCATTCTTGATACTAATTCAGCTTTATTCACAATATTTACCTCCTAAATTGTTTCTCATATAAAACTTATTAATTCTTAGTTCTATACGTACTAGAAATTTCCTTCTAAAATTTATTGAAATTTAGCCTTTTCCCAAAGTTCGTCCATTTCTTCTAGTGTCATATCTTCCAGTCTTTTGTTTAATTTTATAGCACCCTGCTCTACAAAGTCAAATCTTTTGATAAATTTGTCATTTGTAAGGTTAAGCGCCTCCTCTGGATCTACCTTTAAAAATCTCGCTAAATTTACTATTGAAAATAATAAGTCTCCCAACTCTTCCTTTATGTATTTTATATTCCCAGATTTACATTCGTCAAGTAGTTCTTTATATTCTTCCTTAACTTTTTTGTGGACATCTTCGATATCGTCCCAATCAAATCCAACTAAAGCCGCCTTTTTTTGAATTTTTTGGGCTTTCATTAAAGCTGGTAAATACGCAGGAATTCTTTCCAATCCTTCTGTAACAGTTGTTTCACCTTTTTCTTCTCGTTTAAGGTCTTCCCATGTTTTATCAAACTCATTCATATCAATTTCTTGATTTTTAAAAACATGCGGATGTCTATGTATTAATTTCTTACATATTGCACTTGTAACGTCTCCTAAGTTGAAGTATCCATCTTCTTCCCCTATCTGACAGTGGAATATTACTTGTAATAATACATCTCCTAGCTCTTCTATAAGTTCGTCTATATCGTCGTTGTCTATTGCTTGATTTACTTCGTAAGCTTCTTCAATTAAAGATTTTTTTAATGTTTCATGAGTTTGTTTTCTATCCCACTCACATCCCTCAGGACTTCTTAAAACTTTCATAACTGATTGTAAATCATAAACAGTATTATACATTTTTGTTGCAGACTTAGGTATGTATAAACTTGTTAAGTAGTTAAATAAATCTCTATGTCTGTCAATTTCGTATAATTTAACTAAAACCTTTTGTTCTTGACCTTTGATTCCAGCTCCATTTACGATATATACTTCTTGTTCGTCGTCATAGTAATCCATAAGTTTAATCTTTACGTTTGATGCAATAAACTCATCATATACCTGTGTGATAATTGTATTAGTTCTTGGATCAATAGGCGAATTTTCAAGTTCAAAAGCATCTATTAATCTAAATCCATCTGCTGGGTCTACTGCTAAATAGTTGAACATAGCGTCTACAAAGCTCATAGAGGCTACTACATCTACTTCTATGTTGTTTTGTTTAGCTAAATCTTCTATTATTCCTACAGTCTTTTCTGCGACCCTTGGATGTCCAGGAACTGCATACACTAAATCTCCTTTTTTAGATTCTTCTATTATGAATTCTGATATGTGAAAATATACATTTTCAAAGTTTTCTTCTTTTTCATAGAAGTAATCTAAACTTGTATAGTTTATTTGTTGTTTTAATTGATCCACAGTTGGATGCTTTTCTGTTCTCAGAAAAATTCTATCAGATGATTGTAATAATTCTAAGGCCCCTTGGCTTATTAAAGAATAATCTCCAGGTCCTAAACCTACAATTGATATTTTACCCATTTTACCACTCCTAATGACTACACTTTAAAACAATATCATTATAATTATTGTCTTTATCTCAATATCTATTCCTATTCTAATTCATTAACTTTAATTTTTTTAACATTCTATAGATTTTTTCACCTTTTGGCATTAGTAATATTTCTTCTTTTCTCATACCACCGATAGCAAGTAATACTATAACGTATACTAATCCACCTATCATGATTGATATTAAAGTTGAAAGTGTGTTACTAGCTAATATTTTGAATGTTAATGCATAACTCATTTTAACAACAACAAACATAGTTATTACTGTTAATAATGGTTTTAATAAAAATTCTTTTTTCGAGAATTTCATATTTAAGTGTTTCTTTATGTATAAAAACTCTATTAACGCTGCAACTGCATATGCTGTTAAAGTTCCTATAGCTGAACCAAATATATTTATAGATGGTATTCCTGTTAATGTATAACTTAGTATTACTTTAAATACCATACCTATTGCTAATGCAATAACTGGTACCATTGGTTTACCAATACCTTGAAGTATACCGTTTTGCGCATATATTAATCCTAAGAATATAGCAGAAGGCGCACAAGCAAATAACATTTTTCCTATTGCCCCTGTTTCACTTGGATATAATAAACTCATTATTGGAGTTGCTAATGCAGCTAATCCAAATGCACATGGTAATACTATTATTAATATTAATTTAATTCCGTTTCTAGCTTCTTTTTTAACTCTTCCACGTTGATTTAACGCATAAGCTTCTGAGATAGATGGAACTAAACTCATACCTATAGCTTGATCTATAAATACCGGTAAGTTAACTGTTGCCATAGCCATACCTGTTAATTGACCTAATAAAGAGTTTGCTGTATCAACATCAAATCCAGTTTCTTGAAGTCTTCTTACAACCACTATACTATCAACCATATTAACTAAAGGCATAACACAAGCACCTATAGTTATTGGTACTGCAACATATAAAATTCTTTTTAATACTGTTTTTGTACTTTCAACTCTAAAGTTCTTACTTAATTCAAGTTCTGCACGACGCTCTTTTGAAGTTCTTAAGTACGCTAAAATTAAAAATACTATTGATGCAAATCCACCTATTGCTGCTCCTAATACACCACCAGCAGCTCCTTGTTCTGGTCCAAAACTAACCATCCAATAATAAGCGATTGCTATACCTAAAACAACTCTGAAGAATTGTTCTACCATTTGAGAAATAGCAATTTTGCTCATTTCTCTTCTACCTTGGAAATATCCTCTGAATGAAGACATTAACGGTACAAATAAAAGTGCTGGCGCTATCGCCTTCATACTTGCTAATGCACCTTCATTTTTCATAATACCATTAACTATGAAATCAGCTCCAAAATAGAATATACAGAATGAAACAAGACCTGTAAGGAATAATACAGTTGATGCCACTCTGAACGTCTTAGCAGCTCCGCCATAATCCCCAATAGCCCTTTTTTCTGAAACTAATTTAGCTAAGGCAGTCGGAAACCCAGCTGTTGCTAATGTTAAAAATAATGTATAAACAGGGTATACAGCTTGGTAATATCCCATACCAGTAGAACCTATTAAGTTCCCAAGTGGTATCCTAAAGAATGCCCCCATTATTTTAACAACAACACCTGCTGCACCAAGTATAAGTGCTCCCTTTAAGAAGGAGTCTTTATTTTTGTTGTTATCCATGACACATGACCTCCATTTTATTAAACATATGAAATTATATTCATTCAAATTTCAAATAATATCATTTCATTTTAAAATACAAAGACTGCTTATATACAAACTCCGATTCTTTGTATATAAACATTTGTAATAAATTTTAATATATCACACTTCTAATGATTTATTCAATATTTTCCACATTTTTAATAATGTCTTAAGATTTTGTTTATAAATCGTTTCAGAATATCTAAAAATTAAAGACCCTATAAAAAGGGTCTCTTGATAAATTATTGAACTTGCTTTCCTAAGAAACTACATGCTACTTTAAGGATTTTGTCGATTCCTTCTTGTAACTTTTCGTTTTCTTTAGCAACTATAACTATACTTCCTATACAGTCCCCAGATACGCTTATTATAGGCATTATCATTTGTTCACTATATGAATTGCTATCTTCTTTGTATAGAGGTATTTTATTCTCGTCTTTTATTTCTTTTGTTTCTCTATTTTCTATTAATTGTTCTAATTCTTTACTTATACTTTTTTCTTTGTAATCTTTTTTAGGTAATTTTGATACAGATATTATAGAGTCTAAATCTGTTATAACAACTCCGTATCCTAATGTTTCACCTAATGTTTCAGCATATTCTTGTGAGAATTCATTTAATTCACCTATTGGAGAATATTTTTTTAATATAACTTCTCCGTCTTTAGCTGTGAATATTTCTAGCGGATCCCCTTCTCTTATTCTTAAAGTTTTTCTTATTTCTTTTGGAATAACAACTCTTCCTAAGTCATCTATTCTTCTAACTATACCTGTCGCTCTCATTTATGATAATCCTCCATTAATTTCTTTTATTGTATTTTTGCCATTGAAAAGAAAAATATACAAATTGAAACCTTGGGTTTACGGCCTGTGGGATTCTCACCCACATCTCGCTACTCATGCCAACATTCTCACTTCTATACAGT
>NZ_JADPET010000177.1 GCF_015667935.1 Clostridium sp. 1001270J_160509_D11
GATAATATGTATTTTTTATCTTTAGATATAAGAAATTTTTATAACATATTCTTTTTATTTAATAATGTTATTTTACTTGAATAAGTAATGACTTTAACTTATATTGCTATTATTTTTTAATTAATTTGACAAAAAAATAAAGCCAGAAATCTATTCTGACCCAAAAATTTATAATTTAATCCCTCACATCATTATTTTCTGCAAACTCTTTATATATGTTTACAAATTCTTCTGCTATAGGAGATAAAGCTTCATCTTTTCTTTTAATGTAACCGCAGTCTAAAGTAATTTTTTTAGATAATGGAATTAACACAGTGCCATCATCTAGCTCTATTTTTTTCTTTATAGGCGTTCCTCTTAAAGAGAAATACACACCATCTGTTTTATGCAAAAAATAAGAAAGCATCTCGTGGTCCTGTACAGTTATAAAATGGTTGAAATTATCATAATCTAGCTCATTACCAATCCACATGGATATGTAACTTCTGTCTACATACTCATTAGTTAACAATAAATATTTTTTTAAATCATCAATATCTACTTTTTCTTTTGTTTTGCATAATGGATGACCAGCTCTTACTTGTACACAGACATGTCCATCTGTAACTCTTATAAATTCCAAGTTTTTAGACATAAAAGTTCTCTTATTAGTAAAACTTACAGGTCTAGTTATTTTTATTACTGCAATATCAGAAAGACCTGTTTCTACATCTCTAATAACATTTGAAAAACTATCTTGATTGATTATCAAGTTTAACATTTCATTTTTATGTCTATTATTTAACTCCAAGATAATATGTTTTATAAAAAATATATAATATGAAGAAATCCTAAAATTGACTTTTTCGTCCTTTGCTATGGTGTTCATATTTCTTATTAAGTCCATATTTCGCTCAATTTCTTCACCATATTGAAGCAACTCCATACCTTTAGCTGTCAACTCTACACCGGAATTACTTCTATCAAAAATTTTAAATCCCAATTCTTCTTCTAGCATCCTTATAGACATACTTAGATTTGGTTGACTCATGTATAGCTTTTTAGCAGCTTTTCCTATAGATCCTTGTTTAGCGATTTCTAAAATATAGCTTATTTGTTCTAATTTCAATATAATCACCTTTTCATTTAATTATATATTTATAAGAGAAAATCCTCTATAAAGGCCCATTTATAAATGTATTTGTATGTATGTATTTGTATATATGTTTAATATATTTTTTATAATTATATTTTAAGTATAACATATTTCTAACTAATTTTTATTGTTTTACATACAAAAAAGAATTGTCCAACAGCAATAAAGCTGTCAGACAATCCTTTTTGGGCCATATTATTTTTTATATTAAATTTTTTTAACTAACTGCATCCATGCCTTTTTGTAAGGCTTCTCTATTTATAGGTATAAATTTAGATTTTCTTTCTCCAAATACTTTCAAGAAAGCATGTAATACTGATTCTATATCAACTGCATTAGTTACCTTTAGACATGCACCTAACATTATCATATTTGCAACCTTAGGCATTCCCATTTCACCTGCTATATCATTAGCTGGTATATAAGTAACTTTTACATCATCTCTATCAACTTTTGTATCTATTAGAGAGCTATTAACTAATATATGTCCACCTGGTACAACATCTTTGACAAATTTCATAGAAGGTAGGTTCATTATTACTGCGCAAGTTGCATCATTTGCTATAACTGGGGAACCAACAGGTTCATCAGATACTGTTACTGCACAGTTTGCTGTACCACCACGCATTTCTGGTCCATAAGAAGGTAACCATGCAACTTCTTTTCCTTCTAGCATTCCTGCATATGTTAATAATTGTCCCATAGACATTACACCTTGACCACCAAATCCTGCACAAATTACTCTAGATGTTGCCATATTATTTCGCCTCCTTCGCTGCTTTTGCGGCTTCTATATCAATATCTTTTTTATTACCTGGGATATAGTATTTCATCATATTATCTCTTAACCATTGTAGTGCATCGTTTGGAGCTAGACCCCAGTTAGTTGGACAAGTAGACAAAACTTCAACTATACCAAATCCTAATCCTGCTTGTTGAACTTCAAAAGCTTTTCTTATTGCTTTTTTAGCATTTCTAACATTTTTAGGAGTATCTACTGTTACCCTTTCTACAAATACTGCACCTGTTAAAGTCGCAAGCATTTCACTAACTCTTATAGGGAATCCATTTCTTTCTGGATCTCTACCATCTTGAGCTGTTGTAGCTCTTTGACCTATTAATGTAGTTGGTGCCATTTGGCCACCAGTCATACCATATATACCGTTGTTAACGAATATAGTACTTATTTTTTCTCCTCTAGCAGCAGCATGAACAATTTCACACATACCGATTGAAGATAAATCACCATCACCTTGATAAGTAAATACAAACTTATCTGGATGAGTTCTCTTTATACCAGTAGCTACAGCTGGAGCTCTACCATGAGCAGCTTCATGTGTATCTACATTAAAATAATTATATGCTAATACTGAACATCCTACAGGAACTACCCCTATAGCATCTCCTAATAATCCCATTTCTTCTAATACCTCTGCTACTAATCTATGGATTATACCATGTGTACATCCTGGACAGTAGTGAGTTATCGCATCAGTTAAACCGTTAGTTTTCTTAAATACTACAGCCATTATTTAGCACCTCCTAAAGCGACTTCTCCCATTATTTCTTTAGCTTTTTCAGCTATATCACTTGGCACTGGTATCATACCACCACTTCTTCCATAGAAGTGAACTGGTAATTTGCATTCACATGCTAATTTAACATCATCTATCATTTGACCTAAACTCATTTCTACTACTAATAAGTTCTTAGCGTTTGGTATTTGTTTGAATGCTTCATTTGGATATGGCCATAAAGTTTTAGGTCTTATTAATCCTACTTTATATCCTTCTTTTCTCATTGATTCTATAGTTGTTTTAACTATTCTTGAAACTGTTCCATATGCTACAAATACCAATTCTGCATCTTCAGTTTTGTACATTTCATATTGAACTTCATTTTCTTCAATAGCTTTATATTTTCTTTCTAGATGTTCATTATGTTTTTCTAGTTCTTCTGATTGTAAATAAAGAGAATTTATTATATTAGGTTTTCTCTTATTTTGATGTCCACATGCAGCCCAATCTTTTGGAGCCAAGTCTCTATGTTTACGTTCTTTATCAAAATCAACAGGTTCCATCATTTGACCTATCATACCATCTGCAACTACCATAACAGGAGTTCTGTATTGATCCGCTACGTCAAATGCTTCTATAATCATATCGACTGCTTCTTGAACTGATGATGGAGCAAATACAGGAGTTCTATAGTCTCCATTTCCACCACCTTTAGTACTCATATAATAGTCAGATTGAGAAGGTTGTATTGTTCCAAGACCTGGACCACCTCTCATTATATTTAAAACTACACAAGGTACTTCAGCACCTGCACAGTAAGTAATTCCTTCTTGTTTTAATGCTACCCCTGGAGAAGATGAGGATGTCATCGCTCTAACACCTGAACCTCCTGCTCCATATACCATATTTATAGCTGCTAATTCTGATTCAGCTTGAACAAAAGCCCCTCCTACTTTTGGAAGTTCTCTTGATAAATATTCTGGTAACTCACTTTGTGGAGTTATTGGATATCCAAAGAAGTAACGGCATCCAGCTTCTATAGCTGCTTTACCAAATGCTTCATTACCTTTCATAAGTATTTTAGCCATTATTGATTCCCCCCTAATTCGAAATAATTAATCTCTTTCAACAGTTATAACAACGTCTGGACACATAAGTGCACAACTTGCACATCCAACACATTTTTCTTCATCAACTACTTTAGCTGGATTATATCCCTTTTGGTTAATATAATCTGTATCTATTGCTAATATTCCTTTTGGACATGCTTCAACACATAATCCACAACTCTTACAACGTTCTACATCAAAAGTCACTTTACCTTTAGCCATTTTATAGCCCCCCTTAACATTGTGTTTTATAAAACTCACACTACATCCATTCTTCTCTCAGATATAAATCTATTGGTAATATATCCCCTTCTAAGTTATCTGGTAGTGAATCTACTAGACTTCTTAAACATGAAACATATTTTATCGGGATATTAGTTAAATCTGAAACCTCTCTAGCTAATTTTTGACCTCTTAAAACATCTTCTACAGTAGTTTGTCTTATTAAATGTGTATTGTTTATTAAACCAGTTACTTTTAATTTTGAAGTTTCCTCCATAGATTTTATAAACTTTATGACATCCTCTGCAGTTTGAGTTTGCTCTCTATTTGCATTTACTACACAGAACATATCGTATTCACCTTCTACAAAATGTTCTGCAAATCTTCCTACAACTCTTGTCCCAACATTATCTCCGCCAACGTCTATTACATAGTCTACATCATTTTCATGTAAAGGTGTCATTACTTGTGCTGATACTGCTGGCAAATCTAATGTATCTGTTTCTATAGAACTATCAATTGGATTTATGCCCATAGCTCTAAGCTGTTCTTTCTTTTCTCTAGTTCTAAAATATACGTTTACTATATCCAAATCTGCAAATGCTATTTTTCCATCTACTATCTTTCTTAATTTTGTAACATAATTTATTGATACTTCACTTTTTCCACTGCCATAATGTCCAATAAATAGTCTTACTCTTTTATCATCTTTTATCATTTTTATCACCTATCTTTTAGATACTAATATAGCCTTTTGTTCTATGGCATTCATCAAATTGTTATGTATTTAATACAATAATTCCTATTCTTAAATCTTTTGTTAAATTTCACTATATATTTTTTAATTCTACTAAATAAATTTAAATAAAAACTAGAACAATTCTTCTACTTAAATTATATATATAGTTTTTGAAAAACAGCTAATATGTAAATTTTATCCATAGGTATAAATATTTTTTATT
>NZ_JADPET010000178.1 GCF_015667935.1 Clostridium sp. 1001270J_160509_D11
AATGAGAAAATATAAGTACATAATAATTTCTGTAGCTGTGGTTATAACTAGTCTATTAATACTTAAAGTAAGAAATATTTGATATTATTAAAATAAGATATATGTTATTCTAATAATAGAATTAGATGTTAAGGGTGATAAAATTAATGGCGAAAATTAGAACGAAATACGTATGTCAGTCATGTGGTTATGAGACGAGTAAATGGATGGGTAAATGCCCAGAATGTATGAAATGGAATTCATTTGTAGAAGAAATAGAAGAAAAAAAAACTAAAAAGGAAGTTTTTATAATAGATAAATCAAGCTCACAGCCAGTGAGCATAAATTCAATAGTTGCTGTAAAAGAAGAAAGATTTACAACAGATATAGAAGAATTAGATAGAGTTTTAGGTGGAGGAATTGTAAAAGGGTCATTGGTTTTAGTCGGTGGTGATCCTGGGATAGGAAAGTCTACACTTTTAATGCAAGTATCTAGCAAAGTTGCAAATACTAATAAAAAGGTATTATATATATCTGGTGAGGAATCTGAATCTCAAATAAAAATGAGAGCAAGTAGATTAGGTGTTAATTCACAAAATTTATATATTTTTGCTGAAAATAATCTGAGTATAATAGAAGCTCATTTAGAAAAAATAAATCCAGATTTAATTATAGTTGATTCAATTCAAACTGTATATTCTCCAGAGATATCTTCAGCTCCAGGTACTGTTAGTCAAATCAAAGAGGGAACTTCAAAATTCATGAAAATATCTAAAAAAATGGGTATATCAACATTTATCGTTGGTCATGTTACAAAAGAGGGTGCTCTTGCAGGACCTAAATTATTAGAACATATGGTAGATACAGTATTATATTTTGAGGGAGAAAGATACAACTCTTATAGATTAGTTAGAGCCGTAAAAAATAGATTTGGTTCTACTAATGAATTAGGAGTATTTGAAATGAAGGATATAGGTTTAGTTGAATTAAAAAATCCTTCACAAGTTTTGATTTCGGAAAAACCAAAAGATGTTTCTGGTTCCGTAATCATATCAACAGTTGAGGGGACTAGACCAATGTTATTAGAATTACAGGCTTTAGTAGCGCCTACTAACTTCGGTATGGCAAGAAGAACATCTACGGGGGTAGATTTTAACAGAGTAGCCTTATTATTAGCAGTTTTAGAAAAGAGAATTGGTTTACAAATTCAAAACCAAGATGTATATATAAATGTCGTTGGGGGAATCAAAATAAACGAGCCATCAATAGATTTAGGGATAGTTATTGCTGTTGCTTCAAGTTTTAGAAATATACCTATAGCATCAGACATAGTTGTTACAGGAGAGGTTGGTTTAACTGGAGAAATAAGAGCTGTAAGTTATATCGAAAAAAGAATAGCAGAATGTAAAAAACTAGGATTCAAAAAAATAGTGATACCTAGAAATAATTATGAAGTAGTAAAAGATGTAAAAGGCATAGAGATAATACCAGTTGACAATCTTAGACAAGCGATAAATATAGTGCTAAGGGGGTAATAATTATTATGGATAATATAATTAATAACGAAGGTTTATTGCATGCTTTAAAAATGATATCTCCAGGGACCCCACTAAGAAAAGGTCTAGAAAATGTATTAAGAGCAAAAACAGGTGGGCTTATAGTTCTAGATTCAAATGAAGAGGTTATGAAAATTGTTGATGGTGGATTTAGGATAAATGCCGAATATTCACCAGCATATTTATATGAACTCGCAAAAATGGATGGGGCTATAGTACTTAGTGAAGACTCTAAGAGAATATTATTAGCAAATACACAATTAATACCAAACTACAATATACCTACAACAGAAACTGGGACTAGACATAGAACAGCAGAAAGAGTTGCAAAACAAACAGGAGCAATTGTAATTTCAATTTCACAAAGAAGAAATGTCATCACAGTTTATAGGGGAGATCAAAAATACGTTGTTGAAGAAATTGCAGAAGTGTTTTCTAAAGCAAACCAAGCTTTACAAACTTTACAAAAATATAAAGATGTATTAGATACATCTATTTATAACTTAAATTCACTTGAATTTAGTGATTTAGCCACAATTTATGATGTAATAGTTGTGGTTCAAAGTATGGAGAGAGTATTGAGAGTTGCACAAATAATAGAAGGGTACTTAGTTAACCTAGGTGAAGAAGGATATCTAGTAAGAATGCAGCTAGAAGAATTATTAGGTGGAACTGAAAAAAACCGACTTCTATTATTAAAAGACTACAAAAGAGAAAATATAGATTTAAACGAATGTAGTAGAAAAATTAGAAATTTATCAGAAGAAGATTTATTAAACAAGGTCAAAATTGCTAAAGTTTTAGGATATAGTGGAATTTCTGAAGATATGGACTTACAAGTTCAAACTAAAGGATATAGAATTCTAAACAAAGTACACAGACTACCAGTATCAATCATAGAAAACTTAGTAAATTATTTTGGAAACTTCCAAGAGATTTTACAAGCATCTATAGAAGAATTAGATGAAGTTGAAGGAATAGGCGAAATAAGAGCCACGTATATTAGAAATGGACTTATAAAATTAAAAGTAGTATTAGGAAATGGTCATATATAGTTAACATGATCAAGGTATTATAAAATTAAAATCAAAGGAGCAGAAAATTTAAGGGGGTGACACTTTGATAAGCAAAATAATTAGAATAATAATAGGATTATTAGGAGCTGCATTTGGAACCGCAGTGTATATAACTTTAGTTGAACTTTTACCAGGATTATTTACAAATGTGAATAATTATAAATATATAATAGCTATAGGAGCTGCATTAGCATTTGGTATTATTTTTTATATTATATCACCATGGATATTATCGAAAGTGAGAGAGGGTGTAAAACTTCTAGACAAGGAGATATCTAAATACCCACAATCTGATATATTATTGGGAACAATCGGTCTTATAGTTGGATTAGTAATAGCTTATTTAATAGTTAGTGGAATAGGTACATTTGTGAATATACCTATAATTACTGCAATAGTAGGTATATTAGTATATTTATTTATGGGATATATAGGTATCAGAATTGCTTTAAAAAGTAGAGATGATTTATTTAATATTAATAAATTAAGCAGGCTTACAACATCTTTAAATAAAGAAAAACAATCTAAAAAAGAGACAATAGTAAAGAAAATACCACCTAAGGTTTTAGATACAAGCGTAATAATTGACGGTAGAATAGCTGACATATGTAAAACTGGGTTTATTGAAGGAAAATTAGTTATACCAAGATTCGTATTAAACGAACTACAACATATAGCTGATTCATCTGATGATTTAAAAAGAGTTAGAGGAAGAAGAGGTCTTGATATACTAAATTCAATTCAAAAAGAACTTGATATAGAAGTTGAAATAAGCGATAAAGATTTTGAAGATATACCAGAAGTAGACAGCAAACTTCTAAAATTAGCAGAAACTATAGGAGGAAAGGTCGTTACAAATGATTTTAACCTTAATAAAGTCGCTCAATTCCAAGGAGTAGAAGTCCTAAACATTAACGAATTGGCTAATGCAGTAAAACCAGTTGCTATACCTGGAGAGCATATGATGGCACAAGTCGTTAAAGAAGGTAAGGAACAAAATCAAGGAATAGCTTATTTAGATGATGGAACAATGATAGTAGTAGATGGAGGAAGAAAATATATAGGTGAAACTATAAATGTATTAGTTACATCTGTACTTCAAACTCCAGCAGGAAGAATGATTTTTGGAAAGCCTAAGAACTAAATTTAATATAATGTTTCGAAAGTAAAAACGTGGCTAATTAGAATAAAAGAGAGACATAAGGTCTCTCTTTTATTATTACTATAAAATTCCAAAAAAATATTGCATAAATATACAAATGAATTAAAATTAAATAAAGAGCAGATTAAGGGGGATAAATATGAAATATAAAACTAAAGTAACGGCAATTGGGGCAATGGTGCAAGAACTTGCAGAAGACGGAAATCTAATAATACTTTTTAATGATGATATAAATGATTCGGATTTAAAAGATATATCTGTTTCACATGAAGTTGGGGTATTAAATGAAGATATATTTGTTGGGGACAAATTAACTATAGGGGATAAGATTTTTGATGTAACATCTGTTGGAAATATAGCAACTAAAACATTAAAAGATTTAGGACATTGCACATTAAAATTTGATGGAGATATTAAATCTAACTTACCAGGTGAGATACATGTAAGAGGGTTAGTACCAGAAATAAAAGTTGGAGATATAATATCTTTTGAATAAGAAAAAGTATATGTATTATAAATAAAATTAATAAAATTATGCATTAGAGGAAACCTTGGTAGTAATATAGAATAACTATTCAGGTTTCCTTTTAATATTTAGGATTAGTTTTAATGTTTATTGTAAATTTAATAATTATATGGAAAACGATACCATTAAGCTAAAACCTATTGATTTATAATTAAAATAAAGGCACAATAATAAAAAGGGGAATTTTTATTATTTAAGATAAGAATTTTATTAATGGGGGTAAATAAATGAATAAATATAAATCTATTATTATAAAGAGAGGTCCAAAAGGTTGGGGTGGTCCGTTAACAATTGTTCCAACCCAAGTGAAAAATAAAATATTAGTTGTTACAACAGATGGATTTCCACCGTTGGCTAAATATATAGCTAACTTAACAGGGTGTGAATTAATAGATGGATTTAAGATAATGGTACCGGAAGAAGAAGTTGTACTAGCTATAATAGATTGCGGAGGCATTGCTAGATGTGGGATTTATCCCAAAAATGGTATACCAACTATGAATTTAAATTCAACAGGAAAAAGTGGACCATTATCTAATTTTATAACAGAAGAATTATATGTATCTGATGTAAAAGAAAATACTATTTTTCTTTATAATATAGAATAAAATATTTATCATTTTTATTATAAATGTAAAAAATTCATTTAAAATTGATGATATTAGTATTTAATAAAAAAGAAAATACAAATTTAT
>NZ_JADPET010000179.1 GCF_015667935.1 Clostridium sp. 1001270J_160509_D11
TTTGACTGGGGCGGTCGCCTCCCAAAAAGTAACGGAGGCGCTCAAAGGTTCTCTCAGTACGGTCGGAAATCGTACGAGAGATTAGGTAATATAATTAAATTATAATAAACGACAAAAAATTAACAAACCAAATATTAATATATATAAGGGAGAAATAAGATGTTAAATACTGTTGAAGTAAGAAATATAAAACTAGGTGAAGGTATTCCAAAAATATGTGTACCTTTAGTAGGAAAAACTAATGAAGAGATATTAGAAGAAGCTAAATTCTTAAAAAATGTGAAATTCGACTTAATCGAATGGAGAGTTGATCACTATAAAGATGTAGAAGATATAGAAAAAGTCAAAGAAATAGTTAAAGCTCTTAGAGATGAAGTTAAAGACGCTGTTATATTATTCACCTTCAGAAGCAAAAAAGAAGGTGGAGAGCTAGAAGTAAGTACTGAATATTATTCAGAGCTTAATAAAACAATAGCACAAACTAAATTAGTCGACTTAATAGATGTAGAATTATTTACAGGAGATAAAATAGTAAAAGATATAGTCGAAACAGCTCACAAAAACAATGTAAAAGTCGTAATGTCAAATCACGATTTTTATAAAACTCCAGCAAAAGACGAAATAATAAACAGACTTTGTAAAATGCAGGACTTAGGTGCTGACTTACCTAAAATAGCAGTTATGCCTAATACTTCAGAAGACGTAGTAACATTATTAGCTGCTACAGAAGAGATGCACACTAAATACGCAAAACAACCTATAATAACAATGTCTATGGGTGCGCTTGGTCTTGTAAGTAGATTATCTGGAGAAACTTTCGGTTCAGCACTTACTTTCGGAGCTGCAAAAGCTGCTTCAGCACCAGGTCAAATATCAGTAGACAAATTAGCTTTAATACTTGATGTAATGCATCAAAGTAAATAAAAAACATAATAATCAGATAGTACACAAATTTTAAACATATATAAAATACAAAAACATAATTAAAATAAAAATTTCCTATGTTATATAAAAACTACAAATAAAAATCATATACATACACAAATAAATAAATTGGAGGAATATTAAAATGGCAGAGAGAATAACAGGTCATACTGAATTAATAGGCTTAATAGCTACACCAATAAGACATTCATCATCACCAAGAATGCACAATGAAGCATTTGCAAAATTAGGACTAGATTATGCATATCTTGCATTTGAAGTAGGCACAGAAGATTTAGAAGATACCATAAAAGGATTTAGAGCTATGAAAGTTAGAGGTTCTAACGTATCAATGCCTAATAAAACAGTAGTTCATAAATACTTAGATAAATTATCAGATGCAGCTGAGATGTGTGGTGCTGTAAATACTATAGTTAATGACAACGGTGTATTAACTGGTCATATAACAGATGGTATAGGATATATGAGTGGATTAAAAGATGCTGGTATAGATATAATAGGTAAAAAAATGACTATAGTAGGTGCTGGTGGAGCTGCAACAGCTATACAAGTACAAGCTGCTCTTGATGGAGTAAAAGAAATATCTATATTTAATAGAAAAGATGCTTTTTATGAAAGAGCTCAAAAAACAGTTAAAGATATAAATGAAAAAACAAATTGTAAAGCTACTTTATACGATCTAGATGATTTAGATAAATTAAAAGAAGAAATAGCTTCAAGTTATATATTTACAAATGCTACAGGAATGGGTATGAAACCTCTTGAAGGACAAACTTATATACCTGATAAATCATTTTTAAGAAAAGATTTAATAGTTACTGATGTTGTATACGCACCAGCTGAAACAGCACTTCTTAAAATGGCTAAGGAAGTTGGTTGTAAAACATTAAATGGTTTCCCAATGATGTTATTCCAAGGTGCAGCTGCATTTAAACTTTGGACTAACCAAGATATGCCTATAGAACATGTTAAAGAAGTAATGGGTATACAATATTAATAATAAACTTATTACAAAACCTCATTATTGTTGTTAGTTTAATAAAAGGACTGCTAATGCAGTTCTTTTATTATGTTATTTAGTGCGAATTTTAATATTTTAATACTATTTTTGAGATTTATTTGAAAATTTCAACATATTTTGTAAAAACTTTTCCTATTTTAACCAATTTGTATTATAATATATATTATAATTTTTAAATTAATTATATTATTAAATCATAGGAGGATAAGATGAATAACAAAAAAGCATTAGACGTATTAGTAGTCGGATTTGCGCTTTTCTCGATGTTTTTCGGCGCAGGAAATCTGCTATTTCCACCGTATTTAGGGTTAGTATCAGGAGATAGCTGGATAATTTCATTATCAGGATTTATATTAACAGATATAATTCTAGCACTTGTAGTAGTTATGGCTGCTGTTAAATTTGATGGGGATCTAGATTTAACTTTAAGCAGAGCGGGCAAAAAGTTTGCCAGAGCAATTATAATAGCATCTATATTATGTATAGGACCATTACTTGCAATACCGAGAAATGGTGCAACAACTTATGAAATGGGTATAGCGCCTATACTTGGATTTGAATCACCAATAGCAAAATTAATTGTTTCAATAGTTTTCTTTGGACTTACATTATTACTTACGATAAGACCATCAAAAGTTGTAGATATAATAGGTAAATTCTTAACACCAGCACTTTTATTATGTTTAGGTCTACTTATAGTAATGGGTATATTTACTCCTATAGGAGATGTAAGTAATACTCAACTTATAGAAAACAATTTATTTGCTGAAGGGGTAGAACAAGGTTACCAAACTTTAGACACATTAGCAGCTGTTGCATTTTCAACAGTAGCAATAACAGCTATAGCTCAAAGAGGATACACTGATTCTAAAGAAAAAATCAAACTAACTCTTCAAGCTGGAGTAATATCAGGAATATTCTTAGCAGTAGTTTATGCAGGACTTACATATTTAGGTTCTATGTTATCTACTACTTATGGTGCTGATACACCGCAAGCTACTTTAATGGTTATTATAACTAATGCTATATTAGGAAAACCAGGTAAGATAGTATTAGGAATAATCGTTTCTCTAGCATGTTTAACTACATCTATAGGACTTACTTCTTCAACAGCAACTTACTTCTCAACTATAAGTAATGGCAAAGTTAAATATGAATCTATAGTAATAGGTGTATCTGTATTTAGTTTAGTATTAGCTAACTTCGGTGTAAGTACAATAATCCAATTCTCTGCACCAATACTACAAATTGTTTGTCCAGTATTAGTTGCTATAATAGCTACAACTTTCTTAGATAAATATATTTCAAATGACAATGTATTTAAAGGAGTAGCTTATACTACATTATTAGTAAGTATATTATCAGTAGGAAGCAGCTTATTTACACTAACTCAAATATCTAATTTACTTTCAAAATTACCGCTAGCTCAATATGGATTTAACTGGGTGTTGCCGGCAATTTTAGGTGGAGTTGTTGGAGCTTTTATAAAAACTAAAAGCAATGTTAAAGTTAATAAAAAAATAGGATAGAATTTAAATTAAACTTATTAAAAGGGTGGACATAACGTGTTCACCCTTTTTGAATTAAATTATTAATAAATATTACTATTTTTTCAAAACAAATACTATTCTTTATATATAAATACTGGTACAATAGGTATGAGTATTAAAATAGGGGGTCAAAAATGAACAAGACAACATTAAGTGAAAAAATAAAGCAACTAGGGCTTAGATTGTTTGAAGATAAAACAGCTTCAGAGCTTGAATATATAATAAAAGAAATTTTCCCAAATGCAAAAATACTGACAGATTTTCTAAGTTATAAAGATAATTTAGGCAAAATCACTTTTAGAGTCAATGAAGATTATAAAGATGAATTTGGAAAAACAGAATTATGGACAGAAGTCAAAACTATAGAAGAATATCTAAGAATATACGATCTTTATATAGATATAGAAAAAAACATAGAAAATAAAGTAATATTAAAAGCATATGTAAGTATAGATTATTTAGATAATGAAAATGAACTTAAATATTTCAACTCAAACATAGAGACAATATACGCTGTAAAAGAAGATAATAGAGTTTTAAATCACTATATCGATGCTGTTACAGCTCAAAAAGAAGAAAATGAAGAGTATATAGAGCATTATAAAAATTACTCTACACAAACTATAGATGAAGTTGAATTAAAATCGAAAATAAAATCTCTAGGAAAGTTACTTCTCGACACACAAGATTTAAAACATCCAAATTACAGAGAAATCAAAAGCAGTATAATGGAGATTTTCCCAAGTGCCAAGTATAAAGGTTGTGTAGATATTTATGAGGTAGATGCTAATGTAAATACAGTATGTTTTTCTATATTAGAAGAATACACTGGTAAAATAACACATAACCATGTAGGCTCAAAATCTATAAAAGAAGCTAAGGCAAAAACTGAATTTATAAATATATGTATCGAAATAAACGAAGAATCTGGTTGTGCATCGATTGAATCTAAATTATGTGATGCTTATGTCGGAAATAATAAAATTATAGATATAAACGAAAGAACAATTTCTATAACTAATTTAGAACATACTATATTTGAAAATATAAAATCTGAAATAGAAAATATAAATAAATCACTTTATTTAAAAGGTAAAAAAACTGCTAAAGAATGTGAAATGCTGATAATGAACTTATTAGAAAAAGATGAACATAAAAACGAATATGTAAGAGATCTTCTATTAAAAGCTAGAAATAAATATTCTAGATTAGGAAGTATCGAATAAAAAGATGGCTTATGGCCATCTTTTTTAATTTCCAACATATTAACTAATGCAACGGAATCTCCAATTCGTTGGAGCCATAATTAAAATGAATTTTATAAAATAAACATATTAAATTACGTATTTGAAATATTTATATAATAAATTAAATATTT
>NZ_JADPET010000017.1:0-24239 GCF_015667935.1 Clostridium sp. 1001270J_160509_D11
TTTATTGGAAATATCACCATATATTTACAATAAAATGATTGAAAAATACAGCGATTCTCTAAAAAAACTAGAAAAAATTAATATAAGTGCTTGAGATTATTCAAGAAAGGACAATATTTAAATATATATGACAAAAGCAGTAAAGTACGAAAAAAATTATATAAATAATAAGTTACAAAACATAGTTAATGATGATTTAGTATCTTTTCATATGCCTGGTCATAAAAAAGGTAAAATATATGATAAGTTAGGATATGAAAATTTAGTAAAAAATCTATATAAAATGGATACAACTGAAATTATAGAAACTGATAATTTACATTCACCAGAAGGAATTATCAAAGACTCTCAAGAAAGAGCCAAACAAATTTTTAAGAGTGAAAAAACTTACTATCTAGTAAATGGTAGTACATGTGGAATACAAGCTGTAATATTATCGACTTGTGTCCCAGGAGACAAAATACTTATAAATAGGGATTGTCATCAATCAGCTATAAATGCTTTTATATTAGGTGATGTAAATCCAGTATATATAAAAGGAAGTATATGTGAAGATACTTACACTATAAACGGTGTTAATGAGAAAGATGTTATAGATGCGATAGATAATAATAGTGATGTAAAAGTGCTTATGCTTACTTATCCTAGCTATTATGGGATGGTATTTGACTTAGAAAAAATTTGTACATATGCACATAAAAAAGATATGGTTGTAATTGTAGATGAGGCACATGGGGCACATTTAGGATTAAGTGAAGCTTTACCAAAATCAGCACTTCAGCAAGGTGCAGATATAGTAATACAAAGTGTTCATAAGACATTACCATCATTTACTCAATCATCTATCATGCATGTTCAAGGAAATTTGGTAGATAAAAAGAATTTAGAAAGATTTTTAAAAATAGTTCAATCATCAAGTCCATCATATGTTATGATGTCATCTTTAGAAATTGCAATTGATATTTATGATAGATTTGGACAAGAATTGATGAAAGACTTATTAACTAATATAGATAATTTTGAAAAAGAGTTATCACAAATTAAAGGGATAAAAGTTTTAAAAGGACATGACTCTACAAAATTATTTGTATCACTTAAAGATTTGGGCATAAATGGATATGACTTAGAAGAAATGCTTAGATATAAGTATAATATCCAAGTTGAGCTTTCAAATTATTATGGAGTTTTATTAATATGCACTATAGGAAATGAAAAAGAAGATTTTGATAAATTCTTAGATGCTATAAAATCAATATCTAAGAATTTAGATATTGATAATAATTTGGATAAATCAGATGATAATGTTACTAAGCTAATGAAACTAAATTATCCAAATTTAATACCAGAAAAAATAATTTCGCCTAGACAAGCTTTTTACAGCAATAAAAAAGAAGTTTTATTAAAAGAAAGTATAGGACAAATTTCTGGAGAGTATATAATTCCATATCCACCAGGTATAAGTTTGACATCACCAGGTGAAATCATAACACAAGAAGTAGTAGATTATATACTTGAGTGCAAAAAATATGGAATGCACGTAAGTGGATTAAAAGATAGCTCATTGGAGATAATTGAAATAATTGATAGATAGACAACGACATTTAATATAAAAAAGTTTATTATGGAGGCATTATAAATGAAAGGTAAGTTAATAATTATAGAAGGGTCTGACGGAAGTGGTAAAGCTACACAGACTAAAAAGTTATATGATAGATTAGAAGCAGAAAATTATAAAATTAAGAAAGTAGAATTCCCAAATTATGATTCGGAATCATCAGCATTAGTAAAAATGTATCTAAGAGGAGACTTCGGTAAAAGTGCTACAGACGTAGATCCATATGTTTGTTCAACATTCTATGCAGTAGATAGATATGCATCATTTAAAACTGAATGGGAAGAATTCTACAACGATGGTGGAATAATAATATGTGACAGATATACAACTTCAAACATGGTTCACCAAGCATCTAAATTAGATGAATCAGAAAGAGATAAATACTTAGACTGGTTAAGTGATTTAGAATTTAATTTATATAAAATACCAGAGCCAGATTGTGTAATATTCTTAGATGTTCCTGCTGAAGTAAGTAAATCACTTATGAAAGATAGAAATAACAAGATAACAGGAGAAAGTCAAAAGGATATACATGAAAGTGACTTTGAATACTTAAAAAAATCATATGAAAATTCGCTTTATATAGCTCAAAAATATGATTGGAAAAAAATCAACTGTGTAGAAAATAACAACATGAGAACTATAGACGATATACATAATGAGATATATTCTATCATAGAAGAAAAAATACTAAACAAATAGATTTATATTCCGAAGTTATGGATAGATATAAATTCTATAAAAATGGAGGAAGATATATGTATTTTGAAAAAATAAAAGGGCAAAATTTTGCAAAAAAATATTTAACAAATAGTATAAAATCAAATATGGTAAGCCATGCATATATGTTTGAAGGCCCAAATGGTATAGGGAAAAATACAATGGCTAGAGAATTAGCTGCAATTTTATTGGAAATGGAGAATTTATTCAATAGTCCAGACTATATAGAAATAAAACCAGATGGCAATAGTATCAAAATAGCTCAAATAAGAAAATTGCAATCAGACATATTAGTAAAGCCTTACAAATCATACAAAATATATGTAATTGATGAAGCTCAGAAAATGACAGTAGAGGCACAAAATGCATTGCTTAAAACATTAGAGGAACCACCAAAATATGCTATAATAATCCTTATAACTGATAATAAGGAATCGTTATTAGATACAATAAAATCAAGATGTGAAATTATTAAATTTACACCAATACCAATGCAAGAAGTAGCAAGTTATTTAACTATGAATGGAATAGATTCAAAAAGAGCATCACTACTTGCAAATTTCTCTAGGGGAAGTATGAAAAAGGCAATAGAACTTTCTGAATCAGAAGAGTTTCATCTTATGAGAGAAGAAGTACAAAAATACGTTGAAACATTTTTAAATGGAAACTTAATTGAGATAATGGACATACAATCTAGTATAGAAAAATATAAAGATCAAATAACAAATGTTTTAGATTTGCTGATTAATTACTTTAGAGATATTATGATGGTAAAAGAGAATGTAGATAATAGTATGATTATAAATTTAGATAGGCTAATATTTGTAAAAAACATGAGCAATAAAACAACTTATTCTCAATTATCAAAGATTATTGATATAATAGAAGAGACAAAAAATAAGTTGAGAAGTAATTGTAATTTCAATATTAGCATACAAGTTATGACTTTAAATATATATGAGGTGATTAAATGATAAAAATAGTTGGGGTTAGATTTAAAAATGCTGGTAAAATATATTATTTTGATCCAGTAGATTTCGAAATAGAAAAAGATATAGATGTTGTTGTAGAAACTGCTAGGGGACTTGAATTTGGTAGAATAGTTGTTGGACCTAAAGAAATAGAAGAGGAAAAACTAATTTCTCCATTAAAACCTATAATAAGAATTGCAACAGAAGAAGATAAAGCTATCTATGCAGAAAATAAAGAAAAGGCAAAAGAAACTTTTGAAATTTGCCAACAAAAAATAAAAGAACATGGATTAACTATGTTTTTAATCGATTGTGAATATACATTTGACAGAAATAAACTAATATTCTATTTCACTGCAGAGGGAAGAATAGATTTTAGGGAACTAGTAAAAGATTTAGCATCAATATTCAAAACAAGAATAGAACTTAGACAAATTGGTGTAAGGGATGAAGCTAAATCAATAGGTGGTCTTGGAACTTGCGGAAGAAAATTATGCTGTTCTTCTTGGCTTGGAGATTTCCAACCTGTGTCAATAAAAATGGCAAAAGACCAAAGTTTATCTCTAAATCCTACAAAAATATCAGGTATATGTGGTCGTTTATTCTGCTGTTTAAAATATGAACATGATGTTTATGTAGAAGCAATAGAAAAAATGCCTGTTGTAGGAAGTATAGTAAAAGTAGACAATCAAAAAGGTAAAGTAATAGAAATAAATCCATTACTTGAACAAATGAAAATAGAATTTAACGATAAAACAATAAAAACTTGTTTACGTGAAGAAGTTAAAGTTCTTCATGTACCTAAAAAATGTGAAAATGGATGCTGTGGTGGTGGAAAATGCAATCACGATGGCATAGATTTAGAGACATTAAAAGAACTTAGAAAATTAGAAGATTAAAGGAGATTTTATGCAGGTAACTTTAAAGGAAACTGAAAGAATTGATGATTTACAACTAAAAGGATTAAAATTAATACAAGATAAAACAGGATTTTGTTTTGGAATAGATGCAGTATTATTAGCTAACTTTGCAAAAGTAAAAAATAATGCAAAAGTAGTTGATTTAGGTACTGGAACAGGTATAATACCTATCTTAATAGCGGGAAAAAGTAAAGCTAGCAAAATAATAGGTGTTGAGATACAAGAAGAAGTTTATGAAATGGCTACAAGATCTGTAAAATTAAATAATTTAGAAGATAGAGTAGAAATCGTAAATGCAGATATAAAAACTATAGATAAAGAATTAGAAGTACATGGATACCATGTAGCAACATCAAACCCACCATATATGCATATGGATGGAATAAAAAATCCAAATGATAAAAAAGCAATATCAAGACATGAGATAATGTGTAATTTAGAAGATGTAATAAGAGCAGCTTCTAGACTTGTAATGCCTAGAGGGAAATTCTTTATGATACACAGACCAACTAGATTAGTAGATATAATCGAGTTAGGTAGAAAATATAGATTAGAGCCAAAAGTAGTTCAATTTATACATCCTAAAGTAGGAAAAGCTCCTAACTTAATGTTAGTTGAATTTACTAAAGATGGTAGACCAGAACTAAAAATACTAGACCCTCTATATGTATATGGTGATGATGGAAATTATACAGAAGAAATAAGAAAAATATATGCCAACGAAGATATAGGAGAGTAATATGAGTGGAAAATTATATATATGTCCAACACCTATAGGAAACTTGGAAGATATAACATATAGAACTTTAAAGGTATTAAATGAAGTAGATTTAATTGCAGCAGAAGATACTAGACACAGTATAAAACTTCTAAATCACTTCGAAATATCAAAACCTTTAACAAGTTATTTTGAGCATAATAAGGATACTAAAGGTGATTATTTAATAAATAAATTATTGGATGGAGAAAATATAGCACTAATAAGTGATGCAGGAATGCCTGGAATATCAGACCCTGGAGAAGACTTAATAAAACAAGCTATAGAAAATAATATAGAAATAGATGTATTACCTGGAGCAACTGCTTTTACTGTAGCTTTAGTTGGTTCTGGATTAGATACACACAAATTTGTATTTGAAGGATTTTTAGATAGAGATAAAAAATTACGTAGAAAAAGACTTGAAGAAATACAAGAAGAAGATAGAACTATGATTTTCTATGAATCACCACATAGATTAAAAGATACACTAAAAGATATGTTAAAATTCTTTGGAAATAGAAAAATTGCTGTTAATAGAGAATTAACTAAAAAATATCAAGAAGTAATAAGAGAAGATATTGAAACAGTTTTAAAAATCTATGAAGAAAAAGAAGTTAAAGGTGAATTTGTACTAATTGTAGATGGATTTAAAGGTAAAAAACAAGCCAAAAATAATTATGATGAACTATCAGAGAGAGAATATGTTGAAGTTTTAATTAATGATGGTCTTAGCAAAAAAGACGCCATTAAAACTGTCTGCAAAGAGAGAAAATTAAAAAAAGATGTTGTATATAAGCAAGTGTTAGACTTATAGTAAAATTGAGATAGATTGTTTAATTTTATAAACAGGGGTGATTAGATGGATATAGGAAAGCAGTTATTGCAATGTCTGAAATATGAAAATTCCTCTACAAAAATAGAAGAACTAGATGAAAGAGGTTTATTAGAACAAATAATACCTAGCATTAAGGATATGAAGGAAGTTGGTAAATGCAAATATCATATAGTTAATGCTTTTCAACATTCTCTATATACTCTAGGTCATTTTGAAAGTATATTACAAACAGAGAGATTTTTCCCAAGTCATCTAAAAGAAGATATTTGGAATTATTTAAATTCAAAAGACGAATCGGGGTTTCCTACATTAGAAATATTAAAATTAGGTGTTTTCTTACATGATATTGGTAAACCAGCAGCTAAAACTGTAGATGCCACAGGTAGAACACATTTTAAGGGACATGATGTAACTGGTGGTGAGATAGTTCTTAAATTAGGCAAGGAATTAGGACTAAGCGAAATAACTACTGAAAAACTATTTAGATATGTACGCTACCATATGACTTTATTAGTAGCGTATAAAACAGGAAATGTTGGAAAAGAAGCATTATGGAAACAATTTGATGAGCTGGGTGATGATATTATAGGCATAATGTTGCTTGGATATTGTGATTTAGTAGCTACAAGAAAATTGTTAAATCCTTTAGAGGACAATGGAGTAATAAAAACATATATGGAATTTATTTTAACTGTGTATTTTTATAGATACAAAACAGATAAAGAAATATAAAATAAAAGTCTGCCAAATGGTACTTAATATTTGTACCTTTAGCAGACTATTTTTTTATTATATTAAATTAATTATAGTATAGATTTTGCTTGTATAGGCGTAGATAAAATAACAGAGGTCTTAGTTGTACCTATTGATTTTATACTATCGATAACACTTTCAAGCTCATACATATCCTTCACTATAACCTTTAGTAGCGAGCAGTCATCTCCAGTTATATGGTGACACTCAACTATGCGAGGATCTTTTCTTGCAGTTTCTAGGAATGGTTCATATTTATCACTTGGTAAAGATATGTGTATAAATGCTTTTATAACTCTTCCTAATGCATCTGGATTTACAATTGCTTTATAACCTTCAATTACACCAGATTCTTCTAGTCTTTTCACTCTTTCTGAAACGGCAGGAGAAGTTAATCCTACTATTTTTCCTAAGTCTTTCATAGAGATTCTACCATCTTTTTGTAATATCTCTATAATTCTGTAATCAGTAACGTCCATTAATTGACCCCCCTCTTTATCTATAAATTATTTTTATTAAAATACTTTCTTTGAAGCTAATAAATCAGTTTTTAAATTCCAAAGTCCTTTAGATAAATCGACTTTATATTTCTTTGGTGAAGAAAGTCTCTTATAAGAATCCCAGAATGTTTCAAGCTGAGAATTTACATAAGCTTTTATCTCATTAATCGGTTTGTATTCATATTTACATTCACCATTAATGAATAAAGGTTTATGAAGTTCTTTGATTGTATAGTCTTCAAAAGTTGATTTTTTCCAAGTATATGTAGGATGGAATATTGTTAAAGGTTTAGTAGTATCAATAGCTTCATCTTTTAGCATTATTAAATCTGCTTGAGCTATATTTTCTTTATCAAATATTCTAACCACTTTTTTATAACCTGGGTTATTTATTTTTTCTGGGTCTTCAGATACTTTTATTTTAGGTATTAATGTATCTCCTTTATAAGAACCAGCTAATTTATAAACACCACCTAAAGAAGGTGACTCTGCAGACGTAATCAGTTTAGTACCAACACCCCATGAATTGACTGCTGTACCGCTTGATTTTAAGTCTGAAATTATGTATTCATCTAAATCATTAGAAGCAGTTATTTTTAAATCATGATATCCTGCTTTTTCTAATTCTTTTTTTACTTCATTAGAAAGATATTGTAAATCTCCTGAATCTATACGTATACCAGATGGTTCATATCCCTTAGCTCTTAAATTATCAAATACTTTAATTGCGTTTGGAAGACCACTTTTTAATACGTTATATGTATCTATTAATAATAAGCAATTATCTGGATACACATCTGCATATGCTTGGAAGGCTTCTAATTCAGTATCGAATTTTTGAACCCAGCTATGAGCATGTGTTCCAACGACAGGTATGTCAAACATTTTCCCCGCTAATACATTAGCTGTACCAGCACAACCACCGATAACAGCAGCTCTTGCACCATAAGTACCTGCATCTGGTCCTTGAGCCCTTCTTAGCCCGAATTCAAGAACAGGATCCCCTTGAGCAGCATAACAAACTCTAGACGCTTTAGTTGCTATTAGTGATTGGAAGTTCACTATAGTAAGTAACGCAGTTTCTATTAATTGGGCTTGATATAAAGGTGCTTTTACAGTTATTATAGGTTCGCCAGGGAACATAACTGTACCTTCCTCAACTGCATATATATCTCCTGTAAATTTAAATTCCTTTAGAAAATTCAAAAACCCCTCAGAGAACAAGTTTAAACTTCTTAAATAGTCTAAGTCATCTTCTGAAAAATGCAAATTATTTATATACTCAGCTAGTTGCTCAATACCACAAATAATAGTGTAGCCACCGTCGCAAGCGTTTTTTCTAAAAAACATATCAAATACAACTATATCTTCATGAATATTTTTTTCATAATACCCATTCATCATTGTAAGTTGATACAAATCTGTAAGTAGAGTTAAATTTCGCATTTTTATTTCTCCTTAAATATTTTTAATTAATTAAAAACCCTATACATATACTAAAACACAATATTGCTAAACTTTCAAGTATAAAGTAGTATTCATACATCATAAAATTATTTAAAGTAACAATTAACTATTGCACACAAAAATAATACTATTTTAAAGGAAGGTGAAAAAAATTAGCAAAATATGGTTTTATATGGTGACGATAGGTATAGTGGGAAGTATATGTTTTGGAAATCTACCGGAACTAAATAATGTAATTTTAAATGAAGGTTCTAGAGCTATTGAATTTACAATAGGTTTGGCAGCAATAATGGCTCTTTGGATGGGAATAATGAATATAGCAAGGGATTCTGGGCTAATAGATACGATAGGACAAAAAATGGATTTTATCTTAAAAAGATTATTTCCTAAGATACCTAAAAATCACAAAGCTATGAGTTACATAATAATGAACATAATACTAAATATGTTGGGGGCAGGAAATGGAGCGACTTCATTTGGATTAAAAGCTATGGAAGAACTCCAAACTTTGAATAAACAAAAAGACAGAGCATCTAATGAAATGATAATGTTTTTAGTTATAAATATATCATCTATTCAGTTGATACCATTTACAATGCTAAAAATAAGAGCAGATGCCGGCTCTGTAAATCCAAATGAAATTATAATTTCAACATTGGTAGCGACAACTGTCTCAACTGTAGTAGCTATTGTGTCTTGTAAGATTTTTGAGAGGGGGAGTAGATAGTGCTGGATTTAATAGCTAATTTAGCAATTCCTTTAATTATGCTATTTATAATTGTATATGGAAAATATAAAAAGATAGATGTATTTGAATCATTTATTACTGGCGCAATTGATGGGCTAAAAACAGCTTTAAATATACTTCCATATATAATAGGAATTTTTATAGCTATAGGGATTTTTAAATCTGGAAAAGGGATAGAAATGTTGGAGTTTATATTTGCACCTATTGCAAATTTTTTTAAGATACCAAAAGAGTTAATAGGTCTTATAATAATGAAACCTGTATCAGGAAGTGGGGCCTTGGGTATGTATAGTGAGCTTGCTGCAAGAGTATCAGTTGATAGTTTAGTAGAAAAAATGGGAGCAACTATTGTAGGTGCATCTGAAACAGTCTTTTATACTATGGCTATTTATTACGGAAGTCAAAAAATAAAAAAGACACGCCATACTTTAGTTTGTGCATTACTCAGTCATTTTGCGGGAGTACTTGCATCTGTGTACATATGTTATTTAATGTTTGGATAAAATTTAGGGGATTACAAAGAGTTATATCTTGTTAATCCCTTGTTTTTTCAATAAAAAGTATGATTGTCGAATAAAAATATTGGAAAATTGTTAGAAAATAAGATTATAATTAAAGTGGAAAGAATTTTAAGATATAAATAATATTAAAAATTTGAAATAGGGGTGGTTAATTTGAAAAAATATGAAGTAAGTAGAGAAGTTTATAATCCTTGTGCTGGAATATATAATTTTGATATGAATTTTGACGAAGAAGTTTGTACTGATGATATGGAGGCAACTTTGGAAAAATGGATAGGAAGAAAACTTCCAGAATTCCATAAAAAAGTTTATGATAATGGACTTACTACTGAGTTTGAAATTCTTCTGCCTCGTAAAGAAAGATATACATTTTCTGAAATAAAATAATAAATTAGTATCAATCTTGACAAGTTTTTTTTTATTTAATAAAATAATAACGATATAAGAAATTATCTTAAAAATAAGTTTATTTTGAATAAAAAAGAATTTTTTGTTTAAAATTATATAATATAAAAATATTGATTTATTTAAAAGCAATGAAGAGAAGAGTAGATAATCCAATTTATCCACAGAGAGCTAGGTAAGGTGAAAGCTAGCGTCGAATTGATTATTGAATATGGCCTTGGAGCTTCTTATCTGAATTAATTTAGGATAAGACGGATGGACTCGTTAACAGTCTACTAAGATATCCAGTTTTATCTGGATAATTAGGGTGGTAACGCGAATATAACTCGCCCCTATGGTTTCATAGGGGGCGAGTTTTTTTTAATATATTGAAAATCTAAGGAGGAAATAAAATGAGCAAAGAAACTTTTTATATTACAACGCCTATATACTATCCAAGTGGTAGATTACATATAGGTCACACTTATACAACTGTTGCAACAGATGCAATAGCTAGATTCAAACGTTTCTGTGGATATGATGTAAGATTCTTAACAGGAACTGATGAACATGGTGAAAAAATACAAACAAAAGCTAGAGAAGCTGGTATGACAGAAATGGAATACTTAGATGGTATGATAGCTGACATAAAAAAATTATGGAAGACTATGGACATATCTTATGATGATTTCATAAGAACAACTGAACCAAGACATACAAAAGTAATCCAAAAAATATTCACTAAATTATATGAACAAGGTGATATATATAAAGGTGAATACGAAGGAAGATATTGTACTCCATGCGAAAGTTTCTGGACAGAATCTCAATTAGTAGATGGAGATAAATGCCCTGACTGCGGTAGAGAAACTTATGTAGCAAAAGAAGAAGCATACTTCTTCAAACTATCTAAATATGAAGATAGAATAAAAGAGTTATTCAAAAATCCTAACTACTGTTTCCCAGAAGCTAGAGCTAACGAAATGATAGCTAACTTCTTAGAACCAGGTCTAGAAGATTTATGTGTAACTAGAACTACATTCGACTGGGGTATAAAAGTACCATTCGACGAAAAACACGTTATATATGTTTGGGTAGATGCATTATGCAACTATATAACTGCATTAGGATATATGAGCGAAGACGATTCATTATTCAAAAAATATTGGCCAGCTAACATACAAGTTGTAGGTAAAGAAATAATCAGATTCCATACAATAATATGGCCAGCATTATTAATGGCATTAGATTTACCAGTATCTAAACAAGTATTTGGACATGGTTGGATATTATTTGCTAATGATAAAATGAGTAAATCAAAAGGTAACATAGTTTATCCAGAACAAATGATAGAAAGATACGGAATAGATACATTAAAATACTATCTATTAAGAGAATTCGCATTTGGTCAAGACGGAAGTTACACTCATAGAAACTTCGTAACAAGAATAAACACAGACTTAGCTAATGACTTAGGAAACTTAGTAAGTAGAACTATAGCAATGGTTGAAAAATACAATGGTGGAATAATACCAGAACCAAAAGTTGCTACTGAATTTGACGAAGCATTAAAAGAACAAGCTAAAGAATCAAGAAGAATATTCGAAGAACAAATGAACAAAATGCAATTCCACGAAGCATTAGAAGGTGTATGGAAATTAATAAGAAGAACTAACAAATACATCGACGAAACTGCTCCATGGGTACTTGCAAAAGACGAAAGCAAAAAAGATGTATTAGATACAGTTTTATACAACTTATGTGAATCAATAAGAATATTCTCTACATTAATAAACCCAATAATGAACACTACAGCTAAGAAGATCTACGCTCAAATGGGTATAGAAGGTGAAGAGTTAACAAATTGGGAAAGTACTGCAACATTTGGATTAACAAAACCAGGTACAAAAGTAACTAAAGGTGAAATATTATTCCAAAGATTAGACATAGACAAAGAAGTTGCAGAACTTGAAGAATTATTTGCAGAAAAGAAAGACGAGGAAGAAGAAGTGACAGAAGCTCCATTACAACATAAAGAAGAAATAACAATAGATGATCTTGATAAAGTAGAATTAAGAGTAGGTAAAATATTAAGCTGCGAAAAACATCCAAAAGCAGACAGACTTTTAGTTTCTCAAGTTAAACTAGGTTCAGAAACTAGACAAATAGTATCTGGTATAGCTAAATGGTATAAACCAGAAGAAATGGTTGGAAAAGATGTTATAGTAGTATGCAACTTAAAACCAGTTAAATTAAGAGGTGTTGAATCTCAAGGTATGATACTTGCAGCAGGTAACGATGGTGATGATTTAATAATACCAACTGCTGTTGGTGCAAATGATGGTTGTGAAGTTAGATAAGGAGATGTAAATATGCTTTTTGACTCACATGCACATTTAAATGATGAACGATTTGATGAAGATAGAGAAGAGTTAATCTCTTCTCTTAATGAAAAAGGCGTTGATTTAGTTGTTAACCCAGGTGCTTGTATGAAAACATCAGCTGAAAGTGTTGAACTTGCAAACAAATATGATTTCATATATGCAGCAGTAGGTGTTCATCCACATGACGTTAAAGACTTAACTGAAGATGATATACAAGAACTTAAAAGAATGGCAATAGAAAATGAAAAAGTAGTGGCAATCGGAGAAATTGGACTTGATTACTACTATGATGCTGAATATAAAGAACTTCAAAAAAAATGGTTCAAAAGACAAATTGAACTTGCTAATGAATTAAAATTACCAATAATAATCCACGATAGAGATGCACATGGAGATACTTTTGAGATTATAAAATCAACAAAAAGTCCTGAAATAGGATGCGTACTTCATTGCTATAGTGGAAATGTTGAATTAGCAAGAGAATATGTTAAAATGGGATGTTATATTTCAATATCAGGAACAGTAACATTCAAAAACAACAAGAAAACAAAAGAGGTTGTAAGAGAAATACCTCTTGATAGATTATTAATAGAAACTGATTCACCTTATATGGCACCAACACCACATAGAGGAAAAAGAAATGATCCATCACTAGTGCAATTTGTAGCTGATACAATAGCTGTTGAAAAAGGAATTTCTTATGAAAAAGTTTGTGAAGCAACAAAAGAAAATGCTAAAAAATTCTTCGGAATTAAATAGATAATTTTTATTAAAAAGCATACAAAATATCCAAATATTTTGTATGCTTTTTTTATGTGGATTTTTAGAAAATACATTGAGTTTGGAAATTTTAATTAAAAACTAGGTTTATATAAAATTTTGAAAAATATTTATAACTTTTTAATTACTTCATTAGTCTAATATGTGAAAGGAGGTAAAGGTAATGGACGAAAAATTAATTAAAAAAGCAATAAAGGGAAATTTTAAAGCTTATAGCCTTCTGGTACATAGCTTGAAAAATGAGGGATATAAACTAGCATACACAATATTAAAAAATGAACAAGATAGCATAGATGCATATTTACAAGCAGTGGAAAAGGGCTTGAAAAATATACAAAATTTAAAAGAACCGCAATATTTTAAAACATGGTTTTTAAGAATTGTTATGAATGAGGCTAAAAATATTATAAGTAAGAATAAGAAATTAATATATTTAGAAGATGTTGAAAATACTAGACCAACAAAATCAAAATCAGAAAATCAAGAGACAAAACTTGATTTGGAAAGAAGCTTAGAAAAGATAGAACCACAAGTTAGAGAAATGATAAGATTGAAATTTTATATGGGTTATAAATTAGACGAAATTGCGAATATACTTGATGTTCCAGTAGGAACTGTAAAAGGAAAGATGTATACAGCTCTTAGAAATATGAAAAAGGATTTGGAGGTGAGATAATATGGATAAAAATAAAGATAAAAGAAATTTTTTAGATGAAGAGAAAGAGATAGAAAAATTATTAAGTGAATTTGAAAGTGAAAATATTAAAATACCAGATGAATTAGATGAAAGATTAAATACTAAATTAAAAGAATTGAAACCTAAAAAATATAAAAAATGGGCAATAACATCTGTAGCATCAATTTTGATAATAGGTGTTTCATATGCATTTGTACCTAGTTTTAGAACATTTGCAGATACAATGTTTAGATATATTTTTGGAGATATCGGAATAGAAAATGCAGTTAATAATGGTTATAAAGCATCCGATGCACAATATATAAATATAGGAGGATATGATATCATAATTCAAAATATTTATATTGATGAACAAAGAATAAACTTTGAAGCTATAATGGAAACTAAAGTAGATGACATGATTATTTCTGATAATGATGATATAGATAACAAAAGTTATTATGAATTGTATGTAGATTCTGTAAATGCTGCAATGAGTGGAGGAAATTTTGATAAAGATGAAGATGGAAATATTAAAACAACAATAAATATTGTTGGAGGTAATATAGCAGAATTAATAGAGGGAAAAAATACATTATCATTAAAACTTAAATTGCTAAAAGTGAGTGCATCATATGACAAGAGTAATGATTTCAAATATGAAACACTTGGGACAACAAATGTAGAATTGGAGATACCAAAACAATTAAGCAAAACTAAAAATATAGAAATAAATAAACAAATAGATGATGGTGATCTGAATTTAAATATAGACAAGTTAAGAGTATCTCCTACAATGATGTATTTAAACACATATGGAGAAGTAACAAATATAGGTGAATTACAAGGATTAGATAACTTAAGAATAATATCTGAAAATGGAGAGATTTATAAATCTTCATTAGAATTATCTGGTATGGGATTAGAAAATGGAGGATGGAGCCAAACTATAGTACCTTCAGTATACTATGATAAAGGCAAAAAGCTGAAACTAAAAGCAGATGGAGTTTTAGTAAATGCAAATAAAAAAATAGAGTTAAAAATAGACGATAAGTACCCTAAAAAGATAGATTATTTCGGAAAAGAGGTTATTATTAAAGATGTTAAATACAGTAAAGGACATTTAACTGTAAAATATACAACAGATTCATCTATTAGTTATGATGGAGGTAGTGAATTGGATGGAAATTCATATATAGCCACATCATACGAGACAGGATCAAAGATATCAAGTATTGAATTTGAAAATGTAGATAAAAAAGAATCGTATCTATTGGATTTAAGATTAGTTGTTAAATATAAATATCCAATAGATATAAACATAGATAATAAATAATTTATTAAATAAAAGCAAAATTGTAATTCTATTTAAATTACAATTTTGCTTTTATTTATATAATAATTAAGAAATAAATATGATATAATAGCTATTACAGTGGTTTATTCATTTTTTTCCAAAATTGCATAAATATGGAGTGATGTTATTTTAAATTTACCTTTGCAATAGATTTAAATATTTCTAATTAATAATTAGCAAGGGAGAAAAATCAAATAATGAATACACATTTATATCGCATATTCAAGAAAGTTATTGCAATTATTTTAGCATTGCTATTAATAAGCACAGACACATTACAATATGCTTATGCAACTGTAGATGAATATCAAGGGCAAGAGGTAATATCTCAGGATGTATCATCACAGGAGAATATCGACAATAATGAACAAACATCAGATGATCAAAATGAGGGAATAATTGATGATAAAAATCTAGATAAAAATCTAGATAAAAATAGTAACATAACAGAAGCAGAGCTATCTTCAGAAAAAGACAATATACAAAATAATATCAATAAAGAAGATACCTCTAATGAAAAATCTACTGAAAATGAAAAAACTGAAAAAAATAATATTAAAAATGTTAAATCAGAAGAAGTAAATCAAGAATTAGTTATAAAAGTTGGACAAGAAAGTAATATAACTGATAGAAATATTTCAATTCCAACAGGACAAGTCACTCGTGTACATGTTACATCAACAGGTTCTAATTCAAATATAATAGGGGATTATAAAATTAGACTGGAAATAGATAATCCAGATGTTATATTATCGGATTTTCAAAAATCTGATGGAACAATCCAAAACGAGATAACTTTGGATGGCATAAAGCTAAAATTAGTAAATGGACAGGGTGGAAAGAGATATATTATAACAGAGCTTACTCAAGGTTCAACTAACCAATTTGATTTTCAAATGATATTCAAAAATGGTGTAACTAATGATGGAGAAAAAGTAATAATAAAAACAGAAATATTAGACTCAAATGATAATATAATTACTGATAAAGTAGCAGATGAAAAATGCATAATAAGTGATTTTACTATTACTGCAAAAGCATCTTTTAGTTGGGATAATATTTCAAAAACTGCAAATAAACAAACTATAGATAGAAATAACAATGGTAGTATAAAAGATGAATCAATAGTATACAATATCAAAGCTACATCAAATAATAAAGGATATGTAGGCGAGATATTTACAAAAGAATATACTGTTACAGATGAGTTGGAACTACCTAGTTCGATTAATCTGCCAAAAGGTGAAATAAATTCATCTAATGGAGTACTTACAATAGGAGGCAAAAAGATTCTAGAAGTAAGTGAAAAAGATGCCAAAATTACTATCGAAGGAAGAAAAATAAAGATAATTCATACGAGGCAAAATGATTTAAATCCAGACAGTGAAATTAAAGAGCCAGATATGCAAGTTACTCTTTATACATCAAATTTAGTTGCAGAAAAAACACAACAAGAAGAAACTATAACAAACAAGGTTAGCTTTGATGCCAAACCTATAGTAGGAAATTCTAACTCAACTTCAGAAGATAAAGTTACTACAACTGTACCTCCTACAACTGCTAGAATAACTTCAAGAAAATCTAGTGAAGTTGTTGGAAAAAATGGTTCAGATGTAGAAATAGGTGACATTATAAAATATGAAATCACTGTAGAAAACGATGGTAGTTCCGAATTAGAGAATTTTGTTGTAGAGGATATAATCCCACAAAATACTCAAATTATAAATCAAGAACAATGGACTAATGGATATACACTAGAAAATAACAAAGTAAAATGGGTTGTTAATAGCTTAGATGCAGGAGCTCAAAAAACTTATATTTTTTATGTGAAAGTTACTGATTGTAATGAAGGAACTCTTATCAAAAATACTGCAACTGTAAACAATAAAAACACTAATGAAACTGTAAATAAAGTGGTAAAACCATCAGCGAGAATATCTTTAAATAAATACGCAAATGATTCATACAAGATATTTAAAGATGGTGAAACTATAACTTATACAGTAGAAGTTTCTAATTATGGTGAACTTGATTCAGAAAAACAGACTATAGTGGATATTATGCCAGCAGGTTTAGTTCCAGAGTATGATAAGTCTAATAATACAATTAAATCAGGGGATTATACAGGAACAGTAAAATACAATGAATTAACTAAGTCTTATACAATAACATGGGAAATTGGGAATGTTAAAAAAGGGTCAAAAATAGACTTAAGATACAACGCGAAAGTTGTAACAGAAAATTTACCAGATAAATTAATTACTGGTGAAGAAAAAACTATTGATGTAAAAAATCAAGTTACAAATAATAATGGACAAAAAGCAGAAGCAACAGTAAAAATCGGACTTGATGGATATAAAATTGGAGTTAATAAAACATCTAGCTCTGATGATATAAGAGAAGGTCAAAGCGTTACATACACTTTAAACATATCAAATACGGGGAAAGAAAAAACTAAAGTTGATGTAAAAGATATTTTACCTGTTGATAAAAACGGAAATGTTATAGACTGGTGGAAAATAGATGGCGATAATATAACAATAACAACATCTGGTGATTTGGATGAATATAATCTTGAATTAAAAGATGGCATCTTAACATGGAAAGATGTAAATCTTGAGCCAAATCAAACTTTCAACCAAACTGTTACATTAACATATCCAAAAGATAAAACTTTTGACTCATTATTTAATCTTAATGGATATAGATCAATAGTAAATACATTAAATGTTGAGGGAGAAGAAAGCAAAACATATCAAACGCCTAAAGATGTAGATTTAAAAATAAATAAATCTGTAGATAAGGCTTCTGTACCAATCGGATCTGGTGAAGATGTTACATTTACTATAGCTGGTTTTTCTAATACTTCAAAAAATTCATTAAAAAATGTAACAGTCAGAGATGATTTCTCAACATGGAATGGGGTAAATTCCAAATTCAAACTTAAAGAAATAACAACAGGTTCTTATGAGGGGATAGATAATTATAATGTAGAAGTCATGTTTAATGATTATTCAACTAAAACTATAAAAATAGACAATCCTTCACAAAACTCAAAATTAACATCTTTAATCGATGATAAAGATATAGTTAATGTAAAATCTATAACTTTTAATTTTGGAGATGTAGGAACTGATTTTAAGGTAGTAAATGGTATAAATGTAATTGCAACGCCTAAGTCTTCAGATGAAGTAGAGGCAGGAACTATTGTAAATACAGCAACACTAAATTTCAATAGTACTCAAATATCAGATGATGCAACAGTTGAGCTTACTTATCCAGAAACAAAAGTTATAAAACAAGCATATGTAGATGGAAAGTTAGCAGATAACAAAACAAATCCTATTTCAGTAGGAGATAAGGTAACATTTAAAATTAAATATACAAACAATACAGGAAAAGACATAAATTGTTGGGATATTTCTTTTATGGATAGATTCACAAATAACGATATTATCGATAAAAGTAAATCATTAAATATTACAGAAAAACAAACTGATTCTAATGGGAATATAGTTACAGAAAATCCATTAAGATTAAATGGAAGTGCAAACTGGTATTATATGAACTTTAGTTTTGGAAGTGGAGTACTAAAAAATGGAGATACAATAGAACTGACTTTTGAAGCAGTTACGACAAGTGAATTCTCTAAAGCAACAGAAGTCCCTAAAGACGGAGCAGTTGACTATAGACTTCACAATACTATCGAATTAAGAATAAAAAATAATGTTGTTGCTGAAGGTGAAACAGAGTATTATTACCCAGCAATAAAAAATAATATATGGACACAAAAAGGAATAAAATCAATTGGTAAATATACTAGATATAATGAGGATTCTGTATCTGGATATTACTCAGTAAATGGTAATTCACTTTATAGTTATGGAAGCACGCAAAATGCAGTAGTATACACATATGTTATATATAATGATGCAAATAGTAGTGATAATCTTCCACTTAAAAAAGCTGTAGACATTCTTCCTAAAGGATTCAAATATATCACACTAGGTAAAGATTCTAATGCGTTTTATAATGTAAATCAATCAAACCAAATAACAACTATAAATTATGCTAGTGATATTAATTTACCTCAAGGTGTAACTTTAGATGCAGGTATTGTTGTAAATGCTGCTTATGATAATAATGAGAAAATTGTATTTACATTTAATGAAGGGGCAGAGTTAGAGCCGGGTCATGCAATAGTATTTACATATTTATGTGAAATTGATAACAATGTTGCAGACTTATCATCAGTAAATAAAATAGCATTTGCATATGATACTACAGAAAAAGAGGCACCAGGAAATGATGTAAAACTACCATTTTCAACAAATACAGATAAATCACCTAAAAATGATGGATCTTGTAATATATTAAATAAAAATTATGATGGAATTTATGGTGGCGAAAATACAACTTGGTATGAATCTGATGTAACAATTAAAAAAGTAGGTATATTCCCAGGGATAAGTAAAAAATTAGATGGATTTTATAATGCAGGAAGTAATGAATTGCATGAGGTAGATGAAAATTCTAAAATAGCTATAAAATCATCTTTAAAATGGACAATAAAAGTAAACAATAGTGGAAATAATTATGATTCTTCTGATATGGTCAATTATACAGTGATTGATACTTTACCTAATCCATATACTTTATCTAAAAATAGTAAGCATACTCAAAATATTACTATTTACAATAAAGATGGAAGTAAGAGAGATAGTTTTGATATAGGAAATCTTTTAGATGTATCGACAAAAACTAATTCAGAAGGAAAAGAAGTTCAAGTTTTAACTTGGAAGTTAGAGAACGAAAAATATACTATTCCAAGTGGTGGATATGCAGAAATAACATTTGTATCAGCAAATGACAGTGATATAGCGAATTTCGGTACATATGTAAATAATGTATCGCTAGTTCCAACACAATCATTTAAGAAAGATAACGTTACAGAAGGAAATGTAACGAAAGTTGAAATTAACGGCGAGAAAAAAGATGCTATAGAAAATCAAGCATCAGCACATATATTTGGAAACTATGCAACATATTCATTTAAACAGATAAGTGATTTATCAGGATATGATAAAGTGTTAGACGAAGATAAAACTGGTAATGGTTATGGTGATAATCATGCCAATGGATATGGATATAAACAAAATGATAATACTGTTATAAGTAGCGGTGCAGGTCAAAAAGTAGGATATACGTTATATGTAAAAAGTAACAGCGAGGGTGATATATATAATTTAACATTAATAGATAAATTCCCTCATGTAGGAGATGTAGGTACTGTAAATTTAAACAGTTCTAGAAACTCAGAATTTACTGTTTACTTAGCAGATAATCCAAACTTTAAAGTTGATATATTAGATAGTGATAAAAACTTCATATCAACTGTTGATTCATCTCAATATTCAGTAGGATATTCTAGCAAAATTTCTTATACAGATGAAGATTGGAATTCTGTGACTACTTGGGATTCATCATATGACAAAAATGTTCATAAATCTCTACGTGTAACATTAAAGGATGGTTTTAAATTAAAACAATGACAAATGTTAAGAGTTTACTTTGAAGGTATTATAGGCGATGATGCTATACCAGGAGAAGTTGCTTGGAACTCATTTGGATATTTATACTCAACAAAGAACTCATTCAATGAGGATATAACGTTAATTGCTGAACCAGCAAAAGTTGGTGTAAGTATACCTGGGACTACAGAATCAGCACAAATATCAATAACTAAAGTTGATGAAGAGAATACAAACAAAATATTATCAGGCGCTGAATTTGGTATTTATTCTGACAAAGAATGTACAAATTTAGTAACAAAAATAATAACAACATCTAATGGAGAAGATTTATCTAGTAAACTGTTATTAAATACTTACTATGTAAAAGAAGTCAAATCACCAGAAGGATATATATTAGATGATACTGTTTATACAATTAATTTAAATGAAAAAGATAGTATAGTTAAAGTCCAAAATGGCGATGCAGGATATATTACTAACAAAAAAGAGAAACGCCATAAAATAAATGTACAAATATCTAAAAAAGATATTGTTACAAATGAGGAATTACCAGGGGCTACACTTCAAATAATTGATAAATCGACAGGTACAGTTGTTGAAGAGTGGATATCAACAGGTAAACCATATCAAATAGATAATTTAGAACCTGGAGACTATACATTAGTTGAAAAATCTGCACCAGATGGATATTTAATAGCAGATTCTATTGATTTTACAATAACAGAAACTGATACTACTCAAAAAGTAGAGATGTTTGATACAAAAGATGTTTCATTATTTGTAAAGAAAACATTGGTTGATGGAAATCAATTTAATATAGATGAAGTATTTAATATAGTTGTTAGTGGAGAGTTTTCTGATGGTTCACAACAAAAAACAATATCATTTACAAAACAAGAAGCTCTAGATGGTGTAAATAAAGAAGTCGAAAATGTTATTTACGGAAATAATTATACAATAACTGAAGAAAATTCAGATTCGTATAATGTGCTTATTACAGACAGAGGTAAAGTAACAGTTAACAAAAAGAATCAACTAGTGGAAGTTGTTAATTCAAAAAAAGCTAGTGGGCTTTTAGCTGTAACAAAAAATGTTGAAAATATAAATACAGTTAGTGATGAAGATATATTCACATTAATAGTAAGTGGTAAATTTTCTGATGGAACAAATTCAAAGACAATAGAAATCACTAAAGATCAATTAAATAAACAAGTTATAGTTGAAAATACTATATATGGTGAAACTTACACAATATCTGAAATAAGTAATGACAATTATGATGTTGTTTACAATACAAAGTCAGTAACTTTAGATGGTTCTATACAAGTTAAAGTATTATCAGTAACTAATATAAGAAAACAATCAGGAAAATTATCTGTAGTTAAAAAAATACTAGATAATGCAACACTTTCTGATGAAGATGTATTTACTATAAAAGTTACAGGACAATTTTCAGATGTAGAGGGAAAAACTACAAAACAATTTATATTTGACAAAAACAATATAGGACAAGCTCAAGATGTACCTGGAGTGATTTACGGAAATAAATACGAAATTTCTGAGGAACAAATAGGAAATAGGTATATTTTAGAGTCAATAGATAAAACATCAGTAACTATGAGTGATGAGGATGTATTATCTACAGTTACAAATAAAAAAGCAACAGGTAAAGTTTCTATATCAAAGACAGATATAACAACAGGAAAACCTGTATTAGGGGCTATTTTACAAGTAATTGAAAAAGATACAAATAAAATTGTTGAAGAATGGACTACAACTGAAGAAGACCATATCATAAATAAACTTCCAATAGGTGAATATATCTTAAGAGAAATAACAGCACCAAATGGATATGTTAGAGCAGAAGATGTAGAGTTTACCGTTTCAAATAGCGGAGAAATCCAAAAAGTTGAAATGCAAGACGACTACACAAAAGTAGAAATAAGTAAAAAAGATCTAGAGACAAAAGAGGTCTTAGAAGGAGCACAATTACAGTTACTAAATAGCCAAGGAGATGTAGTAGCAGAATTTACATCAGAAAATAAAGCGTATACGATAAGTAAACTACCAGTAGGTGAATATACATTACATGAAGTAAAAGCGCCGAAGGGGTATAACTTAGCAGAAGATGTAAAAGTAGTAATTGAAGAGACAGGAAAAGTCCAAGAATTCTCAATATATGATGTTGAAAAAACAAATAATATTCCAATATCAAAACAAGATATAACGACAGGTGAGGAGATAGAAGGAGCGAAGCTGGAATTACTCGATTCAAAAGGAAAAGTAATAGAAAGCTGGACATCTACAACTAAACCACATGTTATAAATAATTTAAAAGCAGGAACATACACAATAAGAGAAAAAGCAGCACCAAAAGGATATTTACTAGCAGAAGATATTGAATTTACGATAGATGCAGAAGGAAATATCAAGGGTTCTACAATAATGCAAGATGACTATACAAAGGTAGAGATATCTAAAAAAGATATAGTTACGAGCGAAGAATTGCCAGGCGCAACACTACAAGTAATTGAAAAATCAACAGGAAAAGTATTGGAAGAGTGGATAAGTAAAGATTCAGCTCACAGAATAGATAAATTGCCAATAGGTGAGTATATCCTTAGAGAAATCACAGCGCCAGATGGATATGTGAGAGCAGAAGATGTAGAGTTTACCGTTTCAAATAGCGGAGAAATTCAAAGAGTTGAAATGCAAGACGACTACACAAAAGTAGAAATAACTAAAAAGGATCTAGAGACAAAAGAAATCTTAGAAGGAGCACAATTACAGTTACTAGACAGCGAAGGAGATGTAGTAGCAGAATTTACATCAGAAAATAAAGCGTATATGATAAGTAAATTACCAGTAGGTGAATATACACTACATGAAGTAAAAGCGCCGAAGGGATACAATTTAGCTGAAGATGTAAAAGTAGTAATTGAAGAGACAGGAAAAGTCCAAGAATTTTCAATATATGATGTTGAAAAAACAAATAATGTTCCAATATCAAAACAAGATATAACGACAGGTGAGGAGATAGAAGGAGCGAAGCTGGAATTACTCGATTCAAAAGGAAAAGTAATAGAAAGCTGGACATCTACAACTAAACCACATGTTATAAATAATTTAAAAGCAGGAACATACACAATAAGAGAAAAAGCAGCACCAAAAGGATATTTACTAGCACAAGATATTGAATTTACAATAGATGCAGAAGGAAATATCAAGGGTTCTACAATAATGCAAGATGACTATACAAAGGTAGAGATATCTAAAAAAGATATAGTTACGAGCGAAGAATTGCCAGGCGCAAC
>NZ_JADPET010000017.1:24336-29690 GCF_015667935.1 Clostridium sp. 1001270J_160509_D11
ACAATAATGCAAGATGACTATACAAAGGTAGAGATATCTAAAAAAGATATAGTTACGAGCGAAGAATTGCCAGGCGCAACGCTACAAGTAATTGATTCAGCAAGAAATATAATAGAAGAGTGGACAAGTACTACAGAACCTCATAAGATCAATAGATTACCAGTTGGAGAGTATACTTTAGTAGAAAAACAAGCTCCAGATGGATACTTATTGGCAGAAGATATTAAATTTACTGTAAAAGAAAATGGGGAAATTCAAAAGGTTGAAATGTTCGATTCGAAAGATGTTTCATTATACGTTAAAAAAGATGTTTCTAACATTGAGAAACTAAAAGGTGATGAAATATTTACAATAAAAGTTTCTGGAGAATTTGCAGATGGTTCAACAGAGAAGTATATAAAATTTACTTATGATGAATTAGGAACAGAAAAAATAGTTACTGATATAATCTATGGAAATAAATATAATATAAGTGAACCAAATCATAATGGATATATGGTGAAAATCGATAAAGAGAATGTAAAAGTAGATGTAAAAAAAGAAGTTGTTACAATTATTAATACATTTATTATAACAGATGAACCTGAGAATCCAGGAGACCCGGATAAACCAGGAAATCCAGATGATCCAGGTGATTCAGATAAGCCTGGAGACCCAGATGATTCGGATAAACCAAGTGATCCAGATAAACCAGGAAATCCAGATGATTCGGATAAACCAAGTAATCCAGATAAGCCTGAAAACCCAGATGACTCAGATAAACCAAATAATCCAGAAAAACCTGAAAATCCAGGGAAACCAGATAGCCCAAGTGATCCAGAGAATCCAGATGATCCAGGTGATTCAGATAAGCCTGGAGATCCAGATGATTCGGATAACCCAGTAACTCCAGATAAACCTGAGAAACCAGAAGATACGGATGACCCAAGTAATCCGAACAAACCTGAAAATACAGTAAAACCAAATATGCCAAGTAATCCAGAGGAAAGTACAAAGCCAGAACAAAATGTACAAACAGGTGATACTAACTTAACAAATGAAATCATAATAGGATCAATTTCATTAATTGTATTGATTGGATTATGGATTGATAATAAACGTAGAAAAAAATTATAGAAAGTTTATATAAAGTATAAAATAAAAAGGCAATAAATAAGGGAGAATAAGTAACAAATTAAGAAGTCACAAATATAGTAATAGATAAACTAGAGAATAAGTAGATAAACAGGATTAAAAAATCAGAGACATTTAAGAGAAGTGGTATTATAAAAATACCTTAGAATATAAAATGATAATATAAATTTTTAAGTAATATTTTCCGACATTATAGAAAATAGACGATCAACAGGAAAGCGAAAATATCTTAAAAAATAGTTTTATATTCTAATGACATTAATTTGCTATTATATATGAGTAAAAATATAAAATTTATTAGAAATATGCGACAATATTGATTAAAGGTAAATTAAAACTCTAATAGCAAAAGAGAAGTAATCTTACTTAAAATATGAAAATCATTGTAAAAGAAAGGGAGTAATCAATCCAATCTGGATTGACTACTCCTTTTTATATTATGGAATAATAATATTTTTATTAGCTGTTACATAATTAGTTTGTCTCATTTTTAAAGTTACGACTGTGTCTGATTTTATTTTTGGAAGATGCATCTTAAAATGTCCATCTGAATTTACAGAACAAGCCTTTCCTATCTGAGTATTTTTTATGTAAGCCCTTATATAAGCCCCGCTACAACCTCTTCCTGAAATATATATGTTGTTAGAATCTAATGTTTCAACTGAATCTACATAAAATGTATCAAATTCATATAAAGATGTTATAACTTCTTCTTTAGTTTCATATCCATGTTTAGATATTTCTACTATTATTTCTGAGCCGGGCTCTTGCGGTTCGATATGAAGTAAGAATTTTTTATCTGAACTTATAATGCATGTATCACTAATTAATTCATTGTTGTTGAAGGCTTTAACAGTAGCTCCGACTATTCCTTTTCCTGTTATAATATTTGAACTAGATTTTAAATAATTTACATCGAATAAACGAATTTTTTTCAAAGAAACATTTAAAATAGCAGCAGCTATTAGTCCCTCAACTTGGGCAACTATTACAGTAGTACCTTCATTTGTAGCTATTAAGCGATTGTTTTCTATTTTAGCTATTTTACTATCTGAAATATTCCAAGTTATAAGTTCGTTTTCAACATAATCATTATTTTGATCTAGTATTTCTAAACTTAGTGAATCATCTACTTTTAAATTAATTCTATCATCTTTAAATTTAACTGCAGAAATACAAGATCTAACAGTAACTATACAAGTTGCAATTTTATTATTAGCAGATGCAGTTATTACTGTAGTTCCTGGATTTAATGCTTTGATAGTACCATCATCATTGATTGCAACTATAGATGAATCCATACAAGACCAATTTAATGATATAACATCTGTAGTATCTTCTGGTATATAAGATATATTTAATTTATATGATTCATTGCATTTTAAATTTAATGAAGTTTTGTCTAGCGTAATTTCTTTTAATGGTAAATCAACATTAACTTTGCAAGAGTCAGACTTACCATCTAAAGTACACGTAATAATACAATCACCTTTAGAAATAGCTGTAATATTTCCATAAGAGTCTACTTTTACAATATTTTCATCAGAAGATTTCCAAACTGGGTTATCTGTGCAAGTATGATTTTTAGGGAAATATTCTATTTTTAAAGATTTAGATTCGCTTTTATTTAAACTTAAATAATCAGTTTCAAGTTTTATAGATTCTAAAGGTCGTTCAACTTGAACTATGCATTTTGCTATTTTATTATATCCAACTTGTGCAGTTATAGTTACTATACCCACATTATGGCTAGTAATAATGCCGTCTTTTACCGATACGATATTTTCATCAGAAGAGCTCCATTTTACTTTGAAAATATCATTTGTATTTTCAGGGTATAAAACTAAATCTAATTTACTTTGGTTGTTATTTAGCATAGATATAAATGAATTTTTTATAGAAATACCTCGAAGGCTTATAAATTTATATTCTTCAAAATCTATTTTATTTGCAATAGCGTACTTATGTGCATAAGAATTTTTTTCTCCGTAAATAACAAGATTATTACAATTATCAAATGCAGAATTGCTGATTGATTTAATGTATTTAGGAATAATAATCTTACGTAAATTAGTACAGTTATTAAATGCACGTTCACCTATCATTTTTATAGATTTAGGTAATCTAATATTTTCTAATGATGAACAGTTTGAAAATGCATATGAATTTATATAATTTAACGTTTCAGGTAAATTTATATCATATAGGTTCGTACAATTTGCAAAGCACGAATCTGGTATTTTATCAAACATTTTAGGGAGCTTGATTTTTTCTAAATTGCTACAATTAGCAAAAGTCAAAGGACTTAATGTATTAATTGTATTTGGTATATTTATTTCTGATAATGATTTACAATCATAAAATGCCGCTGTACCTATATTTTTTAAAGAGTCAGGTAAAGTAATATGATTTAATTTTTCGCAACCTGAAAATGAATCCGAACCAATAGACTGCAATGTTTCAGGTAAATCTATAGTTTTTAACTTTTTACAATTAGAAAATGCTGAATTATCTATTTGTTTTACAGTTTTAGGTAGATTGATTTCTTCTAAATTAATACAATTATTAAATGTACTAGATGGTATATATGTAAGTTTGTTTGGTAAAGTAACTTTTATTAAATTAGTACAATTTGAGAAAATGCCTTGTCCAATAGAAATAATCGAATTTGGCAAATTTATATTTTGTAAATTAGTACAATTAGAAAATACCCTAGAGCCTAAATTTGATAAATTTTGAGGTAAATCTAAAGAACTTAAACTGCTACATTCAAAGAAGGCAAGCTCCTTTATTTCTGTAATATTTTGTCCAATATTGATTTTATTTAGCTTTTTACAATTAGCAAATAAACAAGATTCTAATATATCGATATTATCAGGTAATATAACTTCTTCTAAGTTAAAACAATTAAAGAATACATTTTTGCTGATAACTTCAACTGAATTAGGAATTTGAATTTTAGTTAAGTTAGAGCAATTTTTAAATGCAGAGTCATTAATAGATTTTACCTTGTTAGAAAAATTGATTTCTTTTAAATTTTCACAATTTAAAAAGCACCTTTCTCCAATATAAGAAACATCATCTGGTATATTTATTGATTGTAAACTTGAACAATTATAGAAAGTTTCATCTTTTAAATCAGATAATTCTTTTGGAAGTTCAATTTTCTCTAAGCTTTTACAGTTATAAAATGCCCCTTTTTCAATATTCGATATATTTGGAGGAACATATAAAGATTTTATATTTTCACAATCATAAAAACATCTATATCCAAGTGTATTTATATTTGTTGGAATATTTATATTATGAGATTTCTTGTTCATGCACGATATAAATGAGTCGAGTATTAGTACACTTTTATTATTTAAATTACTATTTTTTAAAGATTTATACTTTTGCTTTTTAGATACTATCATAATAACCCCCCATAAAATCTAATTTATTTTCTTTTCTTTACAAAATACTACAGTTCTAGCATCCTTAAATTCATAACTACAAGTACTTAATGTAAGTATTTTATCTGAGGATGTAGGTTTATTTTGCGTGCTGAATATTGAATCATCGACAATTTTATTTAAAAATTTATTATATTCGTCATCACTATTAAAGTTCGGAATAGTATATGGATAATCCTTCTTAACTAATAAAACAGCAAAAACTTCATAATTTTTCTCCCCATTTTTATCTGTTAAAGTTATAGTAGGATTTGATTTAAAAAATGATTCCTCTTTAAATTTTTCAAGTTGACTAAACATAGTAGTATTTTTCATATTATGACCATAAATAATTAAATTTTTACTGTCATCATAATAATCTCTATAATCTAAAAATGTAGTCCCCGCATATAGATAATTTCCATAGATATCACGATGAAGATAGTAAGAATTGTCTTTACTTTGGACAACTGGATAGTCTATATTTGTATTTTCGATATTAATCCAACATACAAAATCTTTGTTTATAGATGATAAATCTATAGTATTGGCTGTACCTGAATTACTATTATTTTTATCAAGATTTGCTTCTTTTTCTGTTCTTAAATTAGCGTATAAATCGTCTGCCTTTTTATAGTCATTTAGTTTTTCATAAATCCTATAACCACATACGCATATAATTGCAATTAAAAAAAATGTTATTAAATTTTTAATCCCCGTTTTTAATTTCATTAAATATTCTCCCTCTAAAATTTTTGTATAATTATAATTTATATGTAAATAACA
>NZ_JADPET010000180.1 GCF_015667935.1 Clostridium sp. 1001270J_160509_D11
AAAATCACTATAATAAAATAATAATTTTATATATTTAAGGAAAGGAAGAAACTTAATGATAAAGATAAAAAATCTTAATAAATATTATGGAGATGTACAAATCCTAAAAAATGTAGATGTGGAAATTTCAAAAGGTGAAATTTTTGGAATTATCGGACATAGTGGTGCTGGTAAATCAACATTACTAAGATGTATAAATGGACTTGAAGATTATAGAGATGGAAGTCTTACAGTAGAAGGACAAGAAGTAAAAGATTTAACCGAAAAAGAAATAAGGGAACTTAGAAAAAACTTAGGAATGATATTCCAACATTTCTCACTATTAGAGAGAAAAACAGTATTTGAAAATGTTGCATTACCTCTAGAATGTTTTAAATATTCAAAAGCAGAAATTGAAAAAAGGGTTATGAATTTACTTGAATTAGTAGGACTAGCAGATAAAAGAGATGCGAAACCTAGAAACCTAAGTGGTGGTCAAAAACAAAGGGTTGCAATAGCAAGAGCATTAGCGCTTGAACCAAAAGTTTTACTTTGTGATGAAGCAACTTCAGCATTAGACCCAAATACAACAAAATCAATATTAGCTTTATTACAAGATATAAATGAAAAACTAAACATAACAATAATCCTTGTAACTCACCAAATGGAAGTTGTAAAACAAATTTGTACAAAGGTTGCAGTTATGGAAGGCGGTAAAGTTCTAGAAATAGAAGATACTGAAGATTTATTCTTAAATAATACAGAAGGATTAAAAGCATTAATAGGAGATGAACAAATAGTTCTTCCAGAAGGAACAAATATAAAAATAATATTCCCTAAAGAAATTGCAAACCAAAATATAATAACAAATATGGCGAGAACATTAGATTTCGATTTTAATATAAGTTATGGAAAACTAGAAAAATTCAGAGAAGATGTCCTTGGATCTTTAATAATAACAGTAAAAGACCACTATGCAAATGCAGTTAAGAGATATCTTGATGAGAAAAATATTAAATGGGAGGAGATAAAAAATGACAACTAAAACGACATTATATCAGTATTTAACTGACATACTGGGAGAAGCATTTTTACAAACAATGTATATGATAATTGTACCGACTATAATCGCTACAATTTTAGGATTTATATTAGCAATAATATTAGTACTTACTAAACCAAAAGGATTAAAACCAAATAAATATGTATATTCAGTAGTAGGATTTGTGGTAAACATAGTTAGAAGTTTCCCATTCATCATATTATTAGTAGCTTTAATACCATTTACTAGATTCTTAATCGGAACAAGTATAGGTGAGACAGCAGCAATAGTTCCAATAACTATAGGTGCAGCACCATTTATAGCGAGAATAATTGAAAGCGCATTAAATGAAGTTGATGAAGGATTAATAGAAGCAGCAAAATCTTTTGGAGCAACAAAAACACAAATAATATTTAAAGTTATGATAAAAGAAGCAATGCCTTCTATAGTATCAGGAATTACACTTTCAATAATATCAATATTAGGATATACAGCAATGGCAGGTACTGTTGGTGCTGGTGGTCTTGGTAAGGTAGCATTAGTATACGGACACCAAAGATTCGATACAGCAGTTATGGTATACGTTGTAATCACATTAATCATAATAGTACAAGCTATACAAATGCTAGGTGACTATGTATATAAAAAATTAAAATAACAAATATTAAAAGTAAAAAATAGAAAAATGAAACTTAAAAACAATAAAAAATTAATAAAAATAAATAAAGTTAAGGGAAAACAGGAGGAGTAAAAATGAAACTAAAAAAATTAGCAAAAGTATTATTAGTATCAACATTAGCAGTAGGTTTATTAACAGGTTGTTCATCAGGTAAAAATGATGAAAAAACTATAGTAGTGGGTGCATCTTCAACACCACATGCAGAAATATTAGAGGCAGCAAAACCTATATTAGAAAAAGATGGATATACTTTAAAAGTAAAAGAGTATGATGATTATGTATTACCAAATCAAGCATTAGCAGATGGATCACTAGATGCTAACTATTTCCAACACGTACCATACTTAGAGGAAACAGTTAAACAAAAAGGATATGATTTAACATACTGTGCAAAAGTTCATATAGAACCAATGGGAATATACTCAAATAAAGTTAAAAAATTAGATGAAGTTAAAGATGGAGACAAAGTAGCAGTTCCAAATGACTCAACTAATGAAGCTAGAGCACTTAAATTATTAGCAAAACAAGGTTTAATAGAAGTTAAAGACGGTGAATTAATAACTGTAAAAGATATAACTAAAAACCCTAAAAACTTAGAGTTTGTTGAAGTTGATGCAGCACAAGTACCTTCTACATTAGATGACGTTGCAATAGCTGTTATAAACACTAACTATGCATTAAACGTAGGATTAAACCCAACTAAAGATGCATTAGCAATAGAATCAAGTGAGTCTCCATATGCAAATATAGTTGCTATAAGAACAGAAGATAAAGACAGCGAAAAAACAAAAGCATTAACAAAAGCATTAAACAGTGATGATGTTAAGAAATTTATAGAAGAAAAATATAATGGAAGTATAGTTCCAGCATTTTAATATAATTTAATTAAAAAGATGTTGAAAACAAATTGATTTTCAACATCTTTTTTAATTTACAACTTATTATCTAAAGTGATGGACAAAGTCGTTGGTGACATGAGCGAAGCAAATTTTAAGCAACGGACAAAGTCGTTGGCGATATGAGCGAAGCGAATTTTTTTTATGTCTCCTTATTACACGAAAAAGTATATTTGTATAAAATATGGTTATGTATGCTTCTTATTCAAATATAAGTAATTAATGTAATACATTGATACAAATGTTTTTTTATTCCAACAAAATATTTAAATATGGAATATACAAGGTATATATAATTAAGTAAATATACTATAGTATAAGTTTTTTATAGAAGTAAGGAGAATTTAATGTATTTAATTTTATCAATAACAGCCTTATTAATAAGTTTTTTAGCATATAAAATTAATAATAAGAATGTAAAATTATTGATTATAGTTGATATAATTATATCGACTATATATATTTTATGGAGAGGAACTGTAATTCCAACAAATCTTGGAATAGTCAGTTTTATCTTAGGTTTAATATTGTTTGTTTGTGAGTTCATTGGATTTATGAATTTTATGAATTTTCAATTTATTTTCTTTGGAAAATATAAAATTATAAGAAAAGATTTAAGTGTATATAATTTAGATGAAGCTCCACTTGTGGATGTTTTAATTTGTACATATAATGAATCGCTTCAATTACTTGAAAAGACAATAATTGCAAGTACTCAAATGGCATACCCTAAAAATAAATTTAAAGTTTATGTATGTGATGATGGAAGAAGAGATGAATTAAAAGCACTATGTAAAAAATATGGTGTGAATTATATTACACGAGAAGACAACAAAGGTGCTAAAGCTGGAAATATAAATAATGCGCTAAAATATATAAAAGGCGATTTATTTCTAGTATTAGATGCAGATATGATTCCTAAAAAGGAATTTTTACAGAAAACAATTGGATATTTTGAAGATGAAAATTTAGCTTTTGTACAGACACCTCAATGTTATTACAATAAAGATATGTATCAATCTAACTTAAAAAAATATATTCCAAATGAGCAGGATTTCTTTATGAGAGACGTTCAAGAAGCAAGAGCATACAGAGGTGCAGTATTACATGTAGGTACAAATGCAGTTTTTAGACGTAAATTTATAGATGAAATAGGTGGATATCCAACATGTTCAATAACAGAAGATATGGCTGTAGGAATGTTGCTTCAGGCAAAGGGATATGATTCTATTTTTATAAATAAAGTCTTAGTTTTAGGACTTAGTGCATCTACCTTTGGAGAATTAGTAAAACAAAGAGACCGTTGGTGTAGAGGAAATATCCAAGTATTTAAACATTATAATCCGTTTATACTAAAAGGTCTTACACCAGCGCAGAGGATTTGTTATGTAGATGGAGTGCTATATTGGTTCTCAAATCTAATTAAGATGTTTTATATAATAGTACCGATTTTATTCTTATCTACAGGAATTCATTTTGTAGAATCTGGTTTTGCAGAATTATTAAATATGACAATACCATATATATTAGTTCAAATATTTATTTTCAGAATATTATCACCAAAATCGAGAAGGTATATGTGGACACATTATTATGAAATGGCAATGGCTCCACACTTAAGTTTATCAATAATAAAAGAAATGTTTGGCTTTGAAGTTAACTTTAATGTTACATCTAAAGATATAGAAATTGATAGAGGGTATTATGAATATGATGTAGTAAAACCTCATTTATTAATTTTAATATTAGGGCTTTTATCACTTTTTATAGGATTAAAATTAGTTGAAAAAGGCTATATTATAAAATATGCATATTATCTAAATGCATTTTTAAATATATTTAATTTGATTGGAATAATGAGATCTTTGAGAGTAGCTTATCAAGTTAAAGTAAGTGAAGACGAAGATAGGGCGAGCATTGATGAAAAGATGGAATCTAATTGTATATTATTAGACCATGAAGAAAAACATCTATCTAATATAGATGTTGTAATAGATAGTATATCTAGTAAAAAAATATGGATAGAGACATCTCAAAATTTAGAGATTGGGTCAAAGGTCCTTATAAAATTAAGAAAATCATATGTAAAATGTGAGGTATTAGATAAACACAGAAATAACCTAGAATTAAAACTTTTATCTCTAACTAAAGAGCAGATGGAGGAAGTAATAGAAATCTATATACAGTATTTAACTCCATATCACGAGATATTTCCACAAAAAACTAATGTAAATTTTGTACAAATAATAGACGATAAAAATATATTAGTAAAAACT
>NZ_JADPET010000181.1 GCF_015667935.1 Clostridium sp. 1001270J_160509_D11
AGTCCAGCTTTATTTCACAACTTATTACCCTCCATATATTTTTATAATGTATAAAATAATATCTAATAAATACTACATCTAGTATAAAAATACACTTATAACTATCGAAAAGAAGTTATTTTAAAATAATTCTTGTAAAAAATTTTAAATCAAATTACTCTTATTGTAAGGAAATAGTGAAATGTGATAATCACAAAATCAAATGCATTTGTTAAACTACTATTAATCCTATAATAAATAGGAGGTAGAAATATGAATAAAGAAAAAGTGAAAACTTTTGAAGATATAATAAAGAAAAATCACCCCAATATATGTGGGGTTGTCGTTTTAAAAGACGACAAATTAGTTTATGAAAACTACGAAAATAACTGCAATAAAGAAAGTAAAATCCACATCTATTCAGTCACAAAGAGCATAATCTCACTTTTAATAGGAATAGCTTTGGATAAGGGCTATATAAAAGATATAAATCAAAAAATTCTCGCTTTCTTTCCAGATTATAAAAAAGATAAATCAAACAAAACTATAGAAAATATCACCTTAAAAGATATGCTCACAATGACAACACCTTTTAAATATAAAGATGCTCCATATATAGATTACTTCACAAGTTCAGACTATCTAAAATTCTCACTAGATATGCTAGGCGGCGATAATGAGATAGGTTCGTTTTTCTATACCCCACTTATAGGGCCCGACATTTTCTCTGGCATAATAAAAAATACAACTAATCAATCCGTATTAGAATTTGCCACTAAAAATTTATTTGAACCACTTGATATCATCCCTCCAAAGAACATAACTTTTAAAAGCGAAAAAGAGCAGATTAAATTTAATCAATCTATAGATAAAAACAACTGGGTAGCTGGCACAAACAACTTAAATACTGCTGGGTGGGGGCTTTGTTTAAGCACAATAGACATGGCTAAAATCGGTCAATTATACTTAAATTGTGGCGTGTATAATTGTAAAAGAATTGTATCTACAAAATGGATAAAAGAAAGCACTTCACCTCATATAAATCTGGGAGATTTGAGCTATGGGTATTTGTGGTGGATATTAGATGATCATAGTTTTGTAGCTATGGGAGACGGCGGAAACAGCATATATGTAGATACAAAGGACAATATTGTAATTGCTATTTCCGCACTCTTTGTCCCAAATTCCTCAGAAAAAATAGAGCTGATTAAACATTATATAAAACCAGCTTTTGAATAATATTTTAATTAAAATTTTGGTGACATAAATCTATTTAAGATTTGATAACTAGCTAAGACCTGCAAAGCAAGTCTTAGCTTTTTTATACTTTTTATAGTTACTGTGTTTTACTTTATCTAATCATTTTACCTAATTCTTATCTAAAACTATCTCTCAAAAACTTCTACATATTTAGTAGATGCAGTTATATAAACACCTGATTTCAATTTATACATATCTGTTCCTGTTCTCTCTATTTTTTCAACAACAGTATATACTCCTCCTTTTTTAACTACACCGACTACACTTTCATCAGTAAAATCAGCTGCACTACGTATATTTACTTCATCAGCTATTACTCTTAGGTATAGAGTCTTTTTTCCTGTAGTACTACTTCCTGTAGATGTTTTAGAAACGTATTTCATCCCAAAATACTCACAAACTGCCTTACAAACTGCTTCTGCACATTTTTCTTGATGTGATGGGTTTAACATAAGTTTTGCTTCTTTTTCGTAATCCATAAATCCATATTCAATCAATATTGCAGGCATATTTGTTTGTCTTAAAATAGCTAATGTAAATCCACTCATATCGACATCTCTCATCAAACCGTAGTTGTATTCATAGTCGATATCTGCTGCTAAATGTTTTACTGCTAGATTTCCTAATTTAATAGATTTTGAAGAAGAGTTTTTTGTACGTAAAACAAGTAATCCTTTTGCTTTTGTTTGCCAAACTGACGCTGTTCCAATTGCATTGTAATGGTTTGAAATTAATATATCTGCACCTGCTTTATTTGCCTTATATGATCTTGTAGAAAGTGATACATCTGTTTTTCCAGTCATATCAGCAGTATACATATAGCCGATATTGCATCTAGTAAGTGCTTTTGCCAAATATTCAGATACTGCTCTATTCCATTCATTTTCTTTAATTACTTCACCTTTTTTTCTAACTAAGACTCCATTAACATACAAATCGGAAGATAATTTTACAGAACGCTTACCACCAGTAGTCATTCCGTGTCCAGCATCAATAGCTACTAAATATTTACTCATAGTCATCAAATCCTTCCTTTTTTAAAGTGGAGCAATAGGCTAATGCACAGTCCTATCACTTTATATTACCACTTTATACATAATTATGATTTTTTCTACAATTTGACACTATTTTAGATATTATTTTTAGATAGATAAATAATTTTTGTAATATATAAAGTTAATATGTTAAAATATATACTATAAGGTAAAATTACCAATTTTACTTTATTTTGTATTTATATAACATATGGGGAGGGAATATTTAATGTTAAATGAATTCAAAAACTTAAATTCAAGTAAAAAAGTAATAGTAGGACTTATAGCTCTTTTAATTTTGCCAATAACTTTATTATTACTATCAGGTGAATTCTTAGTTAAAAGTATTAAAGACAGAAAAATACCAAAAGCTATAATAGCAGGTGTATTATGTGTCTTATTTGTAGCTCCAAGCTTAGACTACATCTCAAAGGTACTCAGCTCTGACTCAACTTCTACTAATAAAGTAGCATCTTTAGAAAGCGAGATAACTTCTTTAGAAAATAAAATTTCTTCTAAAGATGATGAAATCAAATCTTTAAAAGCTAAATTAAATTCATCAAATGAAGAAGTTTCAACACTAGAAAGCAAAGTAAGTTCACTAGAAGATAAGATAGCATCAACAGAAAAAGACTCAGAAGATGCAACTGACAGTACTACTGATTCAAACGATTCTTCTGACAATACTACTACTTCTAGTGATAATTCTAGCAGTAGCTCTACTTCTAATAACTCTAACAGCTCTAGCAATTATAGTTCTAATAATTCAAGTAGCTACACTTCTAAAAACTCAAGTAGTTATAGTGGAAATAGTTCAAGCAGTTATAGCGGTAGTAGCTCAAGTAGTTATGGTAGCAGTGAAATAGTATATTGCAACGGTGGTAGATCTAAATCAAATAAATACCACAAAACACCGACTGCTCACAATATGGAAGGTGCAATAAGAATGACAAGACAACAAGCAGAGGCTGCTGGTTATGTCGCTTGTAAAAGATGTTATTAATATTAATATTAATAACATACAAAATTAATAAAATACAAACTAAAAGCAGAGGTAATACTACCTCTGCTTTTTTATGATAAAATATAAAAATATCAATATTTATTTAAAACATATATTTAAATTAAAATGCCTCAGAACTCACTTTATATTCTAATTCTTGCATATATTTATCTATTGATTCAGCTACTTTTTTACCTAATGCAGTTGCATAACATGCAGTCTTGTCTGCTTTTGCCTTGCTTATATCTCCTGCTGCAAAAACGCCTTTTACAGATGTATTGAAGTCTTCATCTATAACAATCATTCCTCTTTCGTCTACATCTACTGGAGCTATTGTTTGGATTGCACCCGGCATCTGACCTACTGCAAATATAACTTTATCACATTCTACATATAGCTTAGTATCGTCGTCTGTTCCCTTAAATTCCATACCAACTACTTTTCCATCTTTACCTACAATTCTAACTGAATCCATCCAGTCGATTATAGGAACTCCCACTTGTTGAAGGTATTTTAATTCTTTTGCACTAGCTGTCATCTCTTCAATTGAGTTTCTAACCATTATTCTTACTTTTTTATATCCTGTTAATTTAGCAGTCGTTCCGCAGTCCATAGCGACGTCTCCACCACCTATTATAACTGCACTTTCTCCAACTTCTATATTACCGTCGTTTGCCTTTGCTTCTGATAAGAAACTTACAGCATCTGTAACACCATCTAATTCGTGTCCTTCTATATTTAAAACTCTACCAATAGTAAATCCAGTAGAAATTAAAAATGATTTAAATCCTTCTTTTTTCAAATCATCTAATGTTATATCTCTACCAACCATACAACTTGTTCTAAACTCTACATCTAGAGATTTTATATATTTTAAATCTTTTTGAATTATTTCTTTTGGTAATCTGTGTGGTGGTATACCATAGCTAAGCCATCCACCAACTTCTTTTTTAGCTTCAAACACAGTAACTTCATATCCCTTTTGACCTAATACTGCCGCTGCTGCAAGTCCAGCCGGTCCAGAACCTATAATAGCGACCTTTTGACCTACTTTTTTAGGTTGTATATGATCACTTGTTATCACTTCATCACTTGCATCACAATAATCTACTAGATATTTTTGGATAAAAGGTATCATTATAGGATTGTCTCCTAACGCGCTTTTTCTACATCCACCTACACAGTAACTATCATAAGGACATACTCTTGTGCATATTGAATAAAATAAAGGATTGTTATCTCTGATTAGTTTTATCGCTTTTTCGAATTGTTCTGTCGCAACTAATTTTACAAATTCCTTTGGATTGCTATTTATTGGACATCTTTTATTACAATAAGCTTCTTCACATAGTAAACATCTCTTAGCTTCAGCTATAGCCTCTTCTTTTGTAAATTTCTTTGCAGATTCTGTTAAGTATGTTACTTTTTTCATTTTTAACCACCCCTAAATTTAATATATAATAATTGCTATTTTAAGTAAGATTTTATTTTACTTAAAATTTTTAAATGTAAATATCCTGAAAACGAATTCCCAAACAATAAAAATATAAATATGTAAATATTTTCTTTTTATCTATAATACCTTATTT
>NZ_JADPET010000182.1 GCF_015667935.1 Clostridium sp. 1001270J_160509_D11
AATTAATAAAGCTTTTAATTAAAAAAATTACAATTATACATACCTTTAAAATCTTCTATTTTTCTACAAAAAAAGTTGCACACTATATCAGCATGCAACTATATATTAAACCTTTTATTATTTTACTTTTACTATCCAACCTTCTGGAGCTTCTATATCACCAAATTGTATTCCATATAGTGTTTCATATAATTTAGTGATAACTGGTCCTGCTTCTTCTTTGCTGTGGAAAATATGTTCTTTTCCTTTATAGTATATTGAGCCTATTGGTGCAACAACTGCAGCAGTACCACAAGCACCTACTTCAGTAAATTTATCTATATCATCCATTAATATTTCACCTTCTATTGCTTCCATTCCTAAGTAATCTCTAGCAACTGTTAATAGTGAGTTTCTAGTTATACTTGGTAATATAGATGGTGAATCTGGTGTTATAAATTTATTGTCTTTTGTTATTCCAAAGAAGTTTGCCGCTCCTGCTTCTTCTATCTTTGTGTGAGTAGCTGGATCTAAATATATACAGTCAGTATATCCTTCTTCATTGGCTAATTTGTGTGGAAGCATACTACCTGCATAGTTTCCTCCAACTTTAGCTGCCCCTGTTCCATATGGTGCTGCTCTATCGTATTTAGCAGTAGTCATTGAAACTGGTTTAAATCCGCCTTTAAAGTATGGTCCTACTGGTATTCCAAATACACAGAATAGATATTCTGGTGCTGGCCCAACACCTATATTATCTCCACATCCTATTACAAATGGTCTTATATAATAAGTAGCACCTGTGCCATATGGTGGTACATATTTTTCATTTGCTTTTACAACTTGTTTACAAGCATCTATAAATTTTTCTACTGATATTTCTGGCATTAACAATCTTTCACAACTATCTTGAAGTCTTTTTGCATTCATATCAGGTCTAAATAATTGTATTTCCCCGTCTTTTGTTGAATACGCTTTTAAACCTTCAAAACATTCTTGCCCATAATGTAATGCTGTAGCCCCTATACTTATAGATATTCTATCCCCGTCTTGTATCTTACCTTCATCCCATTTACCATCTTTCCAATAAGATACATACATATTGTCTACATATTGATAACTAAATCCTAACTCGTCCCATTTTATATTCGCCTTTTGCATTAATATTTACCTCTTTCTTAAAAAACTTTTATTGCTATTTTTTGTATACAATATATAATAACAGATTATTCTATATTTTGCTATATTTTTAAAAAATTCTCAATATTTCTACGATATTATTATTTATCTAATTATATCTAATTATATCTAAAATATATTTATAAAATTCACTTCGTTCATATCGCCAACGACTTCGTACGTTGCTTAAAATTCACTGCGTTCATGGCGCCAACGACTTTGTCCGTTGCTTAAAATTCACTGCGTTCATGGCGCCAACGACTTTGTCCGTTGCTTAAAATTCACTGCGTTCATGGCGCCAACGACTTTGTCCGTTGCTTAAAACTCACTTCGTTTATAGTTCCAATGATTTTGTCTTCTCTTTAGATAATAAGTTAGAAATTTAAATTATCCACAAACTAGATAATGTATAATTTCCTTAGAATAAAAAAAAGCCAGTGTCAAATCCACTGGCTTAAATATTACTTATTTAATTGATATCAAATATTATTTATTTAATTTTGCTAATATATCTTCTACTTCTTGTCCGTGTACTTCACAAGCTTGTTCTAAAGTTTCGAATTGTGCAGATGGGCATCCTAAGCATCCCATTCCCATATCCATTAAAACTTGTGCAGCTTCTGGTTTAACTCTTAATATTTCTCCTATTGTCATATCTTTTGTTATCATATATTCTTCCTCCTGTATTTTATACCTATTATTTAATGATATATTGTTATTATGTAAACACTCTGTCCTAATGTTTCAAACATAGTATTTACAATTATAGGGTATTTTATAACAAATATCCATCATTTTTTTATAAATTTAGCAAATACTGAAATTATAATTATCTATTTATTTTTCTTTATAGATTTCTTCAATATTTTATTATCAAAATAAATATCCCCTATTAACTATAAAAAATAATTGATTAACTGTATATTTAAGTGATATGATTGTTTATTATAATTTACAAATAGATATTAAAGGTGGTAATAAACATGTTTTCTAGTATGACTAAAGAAGAAATTTTAAATTTCTTTAAAGATACATATTATCAAGTCAAAAGCTTCTCTTTAAATGATATTATTGCACTTGAAGGAGAAGAATGTGTGGCCATTGGTATTATACTTAGTGGCTCTGTCGACGTTAAACGTATGTTGAGCAATAAAATAATACAGATGACTTCTTTTGGTCCTGGTCATTTATTTGGAGAAGTTATTATATTCTCTGATGTAAATAAATATCCAGCAACTGTAATTTCTTCATCTAAGTCAGAAGTTCTCTTTATATCTAGAGAAAACTTCAAGCAATTTACTTATACACATCCCGATTTTTTAGAGATGTTTTTAAGAGATTTAAGCAATAAAATTTTAACTTTAAATAAATCTATTGAGCGATTATCATACAACAGTATCCGTCAAAAGATCAGCAACTATATATTAGATGAGTATAAAAAACAAAATAGCCATCTTATAAATATAAATATGACTAAACAAAAGCTCGCTGAAACTTTAGGAATACCTAGACCTTCTCTATCTAGAGAACTTATAAATATGAAAGATATCGGTATTATAGATTATTATAAAGATACTATAAAAATCCTAGATTTAGATTCATTATTTAAAATTTTATCTGAATAATATATCTTTATTTTAAGCAAAGCTCCATCTAGATATTTATATCGAAATGGAGCTTTGATAATGTTTATATAATTATATTAATATTCTATTTTATTATAATTATTTATCAATTAATGGGGTGTATTTTGTTTTGTTTTATTTCAGGAAATATTCTTATTCCATGAACATTTTTATATCGTCTTCTACGTTAGTTATTCCACCAATTCCGAAGTTTTCAACTAATACTTTGGCTACGTTTGGTGATAAGAACGCTGGTAGAGTTGGTCCTAGGTGTATGTTTTTAACTCCTAAGTATAATAATGATAATAATACTATTACAGCTTTTTGTTCGTACCAAGCTATATTGAATGCTATTGGTAAATCATTTATATCTTCAAGCTCGAATACTTCTTTTAATTTTAAAGCTATTAATGCTAATGAGTAAGAGTCATTACATTGTCCTGCATCTAAAACTCTTGGTATTCCACCTATATCACCTAAGTTTAATTTATTATATTTGTATTTTGCACATCCTGCAGTAAGTATTACTGTATCTTTTGGTAATGCTTGTGCAAATTCTGTGTAGTAGTTTCTTGATTTAGCTCTACCATCACATCCTGCCATTACGAAGAATTTCTTGATAGCTCCTGATTTAACTGCATCTACTACAGCATCAGCTAATGCGAATACTTGATTGTGAGCAAATCCACCAACTATTTCTCCAGTTTCTATTTCTGTTGGAGGTTGACAAGTTTTTGCTAATTCTATTATTTCTGAGAAATCTTTATCACTTTCACTGTTTCCAGCTATATGTTTACATCCTGCAAATCCAGCAGCTCCAGTTGTGAATAATCTATCTTTGTAGCTAGCTTTTGGTGGTACTATACAGTTTGTAGTCATTAATATTGGACCATTGAATGATTCAAATTCTTCTTTTTGTTTCCACCATGCATTTCCGTAGTTTCCTGCAAAGTGAGAGTATTTTTTGAATGCTGGGTAGTAGTGTGCTGGTAACATTTCTGAATGTGTATAAACATCTACTCCAGTTCCCTCAGTTTGTTTTAATAATAATTCTAAGTCTTTTAAGTCATGTCCTGATATAAGTATACCTGGGTTGTTTCTAACACCTATATTTACTTTTGTTATTTCTGGATGACCATAAGTTCCTGTGTTAGCTGAATCTAATAAAGCCATTGCATCAACACCAACTTTACCTGTTTCTAATGCTAAAGCAACTAAATCATCTGCTGATAAGTTGTCATTCATTAATTTAGTTAAAGTCGATTGCATAAATGCGTCTATTTCTTCATTTTGGTATCCTAAAGCATTAGCATGTTTCATATATGCTGACATACCTTTTATTCCGTAAGTTATTAATTCTCTTAAACTTCTTATATCTTCATCTTTAGTAGCTAGTACACCTACTGATGGAGCTTTTTCATCTAATATTTTATTTATATCTACTGCTTCTTCTTTATTTTTTGAGAATGAATTTTTTATTCTTTCTAAGAATGAAACTTTTTGATCCATTTCTGCTTCAGTTGTAGCATTCCATAATGCTGCTTCTGATAAGTTTTCTTTATTATTTAACTCTGCTAATAAAGTTTCTTTTGTTGCTAAAGTTTCTTTTATTCTTGCATAGAATATTGCATCATCAAAGTTTGCATTAGTTATAGTTGTAAATAAGTTTATAGTTATTAAATGGTTTACTGATGTATCTACAGTTTTACCTTCTTCTCTTAATCTAGTTGTTACTTCTGATAATCCTTTAGTTGTATAAATTAATAAATCTTGTAATCTTGCTAATTCTGGTGATTTACCACAAACCCCAAATTTAGTACATCCTGTACATCCTGCTGTCTCTTGACATTGATAACAAAACATTTTATTTTCCATTTTGTATTCCTCCGGTTTTAATATTTATCTATATATTTTAGTAAGATTTAATTCAGTGTCTCTCATCTCGTATCTTATGCTCTTATTATATATTTAAAATTAAATACAATCGGTAACATATGTTACATATATAAATTTTTTTAGAAATTTAATTATTATTTTAAGTTTT